>NZ_JBSVWS010000028.1:0-43824 GCF_054071155.1 Pseudomonas sp. SDO5532_S415
CACATTGGATTGCGATCTCCTGTGGGAGCGAGCCTGCTCGCGAAGAGGCCCGCAGGATCACCGCTGATCCCTGCATGAAGCCCACTTGTCTGCGACATGATGTCCTTTCATATGCCTTCCAAAACCCGTTGGGGTAGAATGCCCCCCTTTTCTGCCCCCGATCCTTGAGGACCGCCATGTTCAGCCGTGATTTGACTATTGCCAAGTACGACGCCGATCTCTTTGCCGCCATGGAGCAAGAAGCTCAGCGCCAGGAAGAGCACATTGAGCTGATCGCTTCGGAAAACTACACCAGCCCTGCGGTGATGGAAGCTCAAGGCTCGGTACTGACCAACAAGTACGCCGAAGGCTACCCGGGCAAGCGCTACTACGGCGGTTGCGAGTACGTCGACGTGGTTGAGCAGTTGGCCATCGACCGTGCAAAAGAACTGTTCGGCGCCGATTACGCCAACGTTCAGCCACACGCCGGTTCGCAAGCCAACAGCGCCGTTTACCTGGCCCTGCTGTCGGCCGGTGACACCATCCTGGGCATGAGCCTGGCACACGGCGGTCACCTGACCCACGGTGCCAGCGTTTCGTCCTCGGGCAAGCTGTACAACGCCATCCAGTACGGCATCGACGCCAACGGCCTGATCGACTACGACGAAGTCGAGCGCCTGGCGGTCGAGCACAAGCCGAAAATGATCGTGGCCGGTTTCTCTGCCTACTCGCAGGTTCTGGACTTCCCACGCTTCCGCGCAATCGCTGACAAGGTTGGCGCCTACCTGTTCGTCGACATGGCCCACGTGGCTGGTCTGGTCGCCGCTGGCGTCTACCCTAACCCGGTGCCATTCGCTGACGTCGTGACCACCACCACCCACAAGACTCTGCGTGGTCCACGTGGCGGCCTGATCCTGGCTCGCGCCAACGCCGACATCGAGAAGAAGCTGAACTCCGCGGTATTCCCGGGTGCCCAGGGTGGCCCGCTGGAGCACGTGATCGCCGCCAAGGCGATCTGCTTCAAGGAAGCACTGCAGCCAGAGTTCAAGGCTTACCAGCAACAAGTGGTGAAAAACGCCCAGGCCATGGCCAGCGTGTTCATCGAGCGCGGTTTCGACGTAGTGTCGGGCGGTACTGAAAACCACCTGTTCCTGCTGTCGCTGATCAAACAGGAAATCTCCGGTAAAGACGCCGACGCCGCTCTGGGCAAGGCTTTCATCACCGTGAACAAGAACTCCGTGCCAAACGACCCACGCTCCCCGTTCGTCACCTCCGGCCTGCGCTTCGGCACCCCGGCTGTGACCACTCGTGGCTTCAAGGAAGCAGAGTGCAAGGAACTGGCTGGCTGGATCTGCGACATCCTGGCTGACCTGAACAACGAAGCGGTAATCGACGCCGTTCGTGAGAAGGTCAAGGCGATCTGCAAGAAGCTGCCGGTGTACGGCGCCTGATAGCGGTAGCTTGAAAAAAACCCGGCCTGATGGCCGGGTTTTTTTGGCCCCTGCTTTAAGCCTTTAACGCTTCAAGAACTCACGAAAAACCCTGATACATCAACCCTCTAAAACAGCCTTTCTCCCCCCCATATAAGTTGCTAGCTTAATAACCGAACGAATGAGTTCGGAAAATCAATCTATACATATCAGAACATGGATGCACTGAAATGAATAAAAACCAAGAGCGGTCTTTCATCGCCACGATGAAAACAAACCATGGCAACCTTCACCTGCCTAAAATAACTTACGGAAAAACCACCCTGATTAAAAAGCTGGATTATGACACCTGGTCATTTGACGCAAACATGGACATTTCAAGTTACCTGTGCGTAAAAACCGACGCACCGGCAAATCAGATGAAGTTTTATTTTGACTGCATCGATGATTATTACTCTATTTACCTTCTTACAGATGGCCTGTACCACCGTTACGCATTGAGCAATGAAAACCAGGATTTCATCAGCGCTTTTCGTTATGACCATGAACAGACAACCTATAACCTGCTCGATGGGAACGGCCAAATTGTCACGCTGGACCAGATAAACACCGATACCCCCGTCCTCAGGATCCAGACAAGGGGCGGTCGTACTTTGAGCGCTCGGGGCAATACAAAGGTGGGCAGCCTGGTCTGCACGGGGAAAGTCAGTGCTCGGCCGCTGGACTTCAAATTTGAGATACTGAGTCGCGGCGCAGCTTGATCATTCAAGCAGGAAGATTCTAATGAGTACAGATAGACAAAAATCCTTTATTGCGACCATTGGCACAAGCAATAGCCCATTGCACTTCCTGGGCGAGATCCATGGAAAACAAACAATAGTTACGCCTACATTTGCCAGCGGCGGCTTTTTTACCGGGCGCCCACAAAAAAGGGATGATTCACACTTATTGGGTTTGTGCCCCGAAACCCCAATAGATACAAAGCCTCGATTAACGATTTATTTCAGGCATATCGATTGCGCATACAGGCTCTATATCCGCACGCCTGGCTCGTATTATGGAATGTGCCTCAGCACCAGTGACAACGGACTCATTGGAGCATTCTCCTCAGCAGAATCAGACACCTTTCATTTACTGAGAAACAACGGAATACCCCTTAGCCTTGAAAACCTGAAGAAACGTGAAGCCTGCATCTACTTGCAGGTTAAAAACTCGGGATTGATGCATCAACATACCGTCCGAGGTTCCCCCTACCTGTATATCGCTGACATCGGTGGAATGCCTTTGGCTTTCAACCTGAATATTCTGGAAAGAAACGCGCCTTACATCAATCATCCTGACGAAGTCTGATGCGCCGAATTCAAAATCGGCGGGCGGTGACAGAGGTGTCTCGCCCGCATTTTGCAGGACGGTGAAATACTGAAGAACGAATCCATCAATGATTCAGTTCGCAGCCACTTTGGCAAAACCCGCACGAATCTTCTCTTCCGGCAAATCATCGGCAATGAACACGATCACGCTTTCACGCGTTTCATCGTCCGACCACTCCGTATCCCAGTCGAAACCATAAAGCTTCAATACGCCCTGAAATACCATGCGCCGTGGCTCTCCCAGGATGTTCAACACACCTTTGTAGCGCAGCAACTGCTTGCCATGATCTTCCAGCAGTTCGTTCATGAACTCGCTGAGCTTGTCGATATCCAGCGGCTTGTCGGTGCGCAGCACCAGGCTGGAAATGCGATCGATGGAAGGCGCCGTACTGACCGGACGCAAACTCACGCCGCCTCCCAGGTCAGCATTGAGATTGAAGCCACGCACATCGAGCAGTTCGGCCAGATCGATCTTGCCATGGTCTACCGCACGAATGGGCGCGCGGCGGTTGATGCGGGTCAGGCGCTCACTCAACGCGATGAAAGCAGGCTCGTCCACCAGGTCGCGCTTGCTCACCAGCAAACGGTCGGCGAAACCGATCTGCGCCTGGGCAATGGTCTGGGTCAGGTGCAGTTCGGCATGTGCCGCGTCCACCAAAGTGATGATGCCGTCGAGGATGTAACGCTCGCGCAGTTCCTCGTCGATGAAGAAGGTTTGTGCCACCGGTGCAGGATCGGCCAGTCCGGTGCATTCGATCACCAGACGGTCAAAGGCGATTTCGCCGCTGTCCAGGCGCTCGAGCAGCAGGTACAAGGCTTTGGTCAGGTCGGTGTGGATGGTGCAGCAAACGCAACCGTTGGATAGCGTCATCACTTGAACCGGTTCGTCGCCCAGCAGTTGGGTGTCGATACCGGCGTCACTGAATTCGTTTTCGATCACAGCGATTTTCAGGCCGTGCTCGGCTTTGAGCAGGTGGCGAAGCAAGGTGGTTTTGCCTGCGCCGAGGAAGCCGCTGAGAATCGTTACCGGGATGGGAGAGGACACCCGAATCTCCTTTTTCACAAAATTAGAGAACAATAAAAAACAAATGTGGGAGCGAGCCTGCTCGCGAAGGCGATGTGTCAGTCAACACAAATGTTGAATGACAGATTGCATTCGCGAGCAAGCCCGCTCCCACAGGGGGGGCATCAGCCTGACTGTCGAATCAACAGCACTTCGGCCCACCCTTGCCACCGTAACGGGCTTCCTGGCGTTCGCGGAAGAACGTCTCGTAGTCCATCACCGGTTTGTCCGGGTGTTTGCTTTGCATATGCTCGACGTAGTTGTCGTAGTCAGGCATGCCGACCATCAGGCGCGCGGCCTGACCGAGGTATTTACCGAGGCGACTCAAGTCATTGAACATACTGCAATCCTCGATTACGCATCCGGCAGCGCCTGGAAGGGCGATTCTTTATCCGTACGTTCTTTTTTACCCCAGGAGGCAATGCCGACCTTGAGTGCATAGAACAGGATACTGAACACCACGAACAGGAACAGTGCGGTCAGTGTGGCGTTGGTGTAGGCGTTGAAGATCACATGCTGCATTTGCGTGATGTCCTTGGCCGGGGCGAGGATCTGACCATTGGCCAGGGCATCGCTGTATTTCTTGGCCAGCGACAGGAAGCCGATCGCCGGGTTGGCGTCAAACAGCTTGATGAAGCCCGCGGTGGTGGTGCAGATCAGCAGCCATACCGCTGGCAGCATGGTCACCCACACATAACGCTGGCGCTTCATTTTGATCAGCACCACGGTGCCGAGCATCAGCGCAATACCCGCCAGCATCTGGTTGGAGATGCCGAACAGCGGCCACAGGGTGTTGATGCCACCCAGCGGATCGATCACGCCCTGGTACAACAGGTAACCCCACATGGCCACGCAACCGGCAGTGGCGATCAGGTTGGCGGTCCAGGATTCGGTGCGTTTGAGCGCCGGCACGAAGGAGCCGAGCAAGTCCTGCAGCATGAACCGACCGGCACGGGTACCGGCATCGACCGCGGTCAGGATGAATAGCGCCTCGAACAGGATCGCGAAGTGGTACCAGAACGCCATGGTGTTCTCACCTGGCAGCACGCTGTGCAGGATCTGCGCGATACCCACCGCCAGGGTCGGCGCACCGCCGGCACGGGCCAGGATGGTGGTCTCACCGATGTCCTTGGCCACGGCTTGCAGCGCCTCCGGGGTAATCGCAAAGCCCCAGTTGCTGACCGCTTGTGCCACCGCCACCACATCAGTGCCGACCACGGCCGGCGGGCTGTTCATGGCGAAGTACACGCCCGGTTCGATCACCGAAGCGGCGACCATGGCCATGATTGCCACGAAGGACTCCATCAGCATGCCGCCGTAACCGATGTAACGGGCATTGACCTCGTTATCGAGCAGCTTCGGCGTGGTGCCGGAGGAAATCAGCGCGTGGAAACCCGATACCGCGCCACAGGCGATGGTGATGAACAGGAACGGGAACAGACCGCCCTTCCACACTGGGCCGGTGCCGTCGACGAACTGGGTCAGCGCCGGCATTTTCAGCTCGGGCATGGTGATCAGAATGCCGATCGCCAGGGCGACGATGGTGCCGATCTTGAGGAAGGTAGAGAGGTAGTCACGAGGGGCCAGGATCAGCCACACCGGTAACGAGGCGGCCACGAAACCGTAACCGATCAACATCCAGGTGATCTGCACACCGGTAAAGGTGAACGCCTTGGCCCACACCGGGTCGGCGGCAATCTGCCCGCCCAGCCAGATCGAACCGAGCAGTAGCAACACGCCGATGATCGAGATTTCACCGATGCGGCCCGGGCGGATGTAGCGCATGTAAATGCCCATGAACATCGCGATCGGGATGGTCGCCATCACCGTGAAAATCCCCCATGGGCTTTCGGCCAGGGCCTTGACCACGATCAGCGCCAGCACCGCGAGGATGATGATCATGATCAGGAAACAGCCGAACAGCGCGATGGTCCCGGGGATGCGGCCCATTTCTTCACGGACCATGTCACCCAGGGAACGACCGTTGCGGCGAGTGGACATGAACAGGACCATGAAGTCCTGCACGGCACCGGCCAGCACCACCCCGGCGATCAGCCACAGCGTACCGGGCAGGTAGCCCATCTGCGCCGCCAGGACCGGGCCGACCAGCGGCCCCGCGCCGGCGATGGCCGCGAAGTGGTGACCAAAAAGGATGTGTTTGTTGGTTGGAACATAGTCCAGACCATCGTTGTTGAGCACGGCGGGGGTGGCCCGTCGCGGGTCGAGCTGCATCACATTGTTAGCGATGAACAGACTGTAGTAACGGTACGCGACCAGATAGATGGCCACGGCAGCGACCACGATCCACAAGGCGTTGATCGCCTCACCTCGGCGCAATGCCACGACACCGAGGGCGCACGCTCCAACGATTGCCAGCACCAGCCAGGGTATGTGGCGTAGCGGGCTATTATTATTTTTCATTTTATTATTCCAGCCAGAGTGGACAGAAAGACAGCCAACGGAGTTTAGCTCTCCTGACGACAAAGGCCATACCCCAACGTTGGTCTAGAGCGCTGTGCTGGCTGGCAGGTTCTAACAATGCGGGTCTATAGTCAGCGAACATCTAGAGGATTGCGCCATGAGCGAACACCCTGCCGATCGCCGCCGCTTCAAACGTATTGCGTTCGATGCCAGAACCGAGCTGAGCCAGGGGGAATTCATCTGGCCGGTGAAGTTGATCGATCTGTCGCTCAAGGGCTTGCTGATCGAGCGGCCTGAGCCCTGGCTAGGTGATCCGCAGCAGGATTTTTTTGTCGACATTCATCTGAGCGAAGACACCGACATCGAAATGGATGTGCAACTGACCCATGAAGACCATGGCCAGCTCGGGTTTGTCTGCCGGCACATCAGCCTGGAGTCCATTGAGCGTTTGCGGCGATTGATTGAACTCAATCTGGGTGACCCGCAGGAGCTTGAGCGGGAATTGGGTGCGTTGATCGAAGTCTGACGACCTGATATCAATCTCAATGTGGGAGCGAGCCTGCTCGCGAAAGCGGTGTTGCAGCCAACATCAGTGTTGAATGTCAGGCCGCCTTCGCGAGCAGGCTCGCTCCCACAGGGTCCGTGTTTCTTCAGCAACTACTCGAACAATGCGTCCAAGGCTTGCTCCAGACGCGTGACGGCAATGATCTGCAACCCCGGCGGCGCTTCTTTCGGCGCATTGCCCTTGGGCACGATGGCACGCTTGAAGCCGTGCTTGGCCGCTTCCTTCAGACGTTCCTGACCGCTTGGCACCGGACGCACTTCCCCGGACAGACCGACCTCACCAAAAACCAGCAAGTCATGGGGCAGCGGCCGGTTGCGCAAACTGGACATCACGGCTGCCATCAACGCCAGGTCAGAGGCCGTTTCCAATACCTTCACGCCGCCGACCACATTGAGGAATACATCCTGATCGTGGGTGGGAATACCGCCGTGACGATGCAACACCGCCAGCAACATTGCCAAACGATTCTGATCCAGCCCCAGCGTCACCCGACGCGGGTTGGCCAGATGGCTGTCATCCACCAGTGCCTGGACTTCCACCAGCATCGGCCGGGTGCCCTCCCACGTCGCCATGACCACGCTGCCCGGGACTTCTTCCTGTGCACGGGTCAGAAAAATAGCCGATGGATTGGAGACTTCTTTCAGCCCTTTGTCGGTCATACCAAATACGCCCAACTCGTTAACTGCGCCGAATCGGTTTTTCACTGCCCGCAATAGACGCAGGCGCCCATCGGATTCGCCTTCGAAATAAAGCACGGTGTCGACCATGTGCTCCAGTACCCGCGGCCCGGCCAATGCGCCTTCCTTGGTCACGTGGCCGACGAGGAAAATCGCCGTGCCGCTTTGTTTGGCGTAACGCACCAGCAATGCCGCGCTCTCACGCACCTGGGATACACCGCCTGGAGCCGATTGCAGTTGCTCGGTGAAAATCGTCTGGATCGAGTCGATGACCATGACCTTGGGCTTTTCCTGCCGGGCCGTGGCAATGATGGTTTCGATACAGGTTTCGGTCATGACCCGCAGCTGATCCTGCGGCAAACCCAGGCGTCGGGCGCGCATGGCCACTTGCTGCTGGGACTCTTCACCCGTGACGTACAGGGCCGGCATGCTCTTGGCCAGGTTGCACAGGGTTTGCAACAGAATGGTCGATTTGCCGATACCGGGATCACCGCCGATCAGCACCACCGAGCCATCGACCAGGCCACCACCCAGTACCCGATCGAGCTCACTGGACGCAGTGGAAAACCGTGGGATCTCCTCGACGCTGACTTCAGCCAGGGTCTTGATCTGTGCCTGTTGACCAGCCCAACCGGTACGCCCTGTCGGTGCCGCGGCTCCGCCGCTTTCCACCATGGTTTCGGTCAACGTATTCCAGGCGCCACATTCGCCGCACTGGCCGGCCCACTTCGGGAAGGTTGAGCCGCACTCGGTGCAGCCGTACATGCGCTTGGCCTTGGCCATCTGAACCCCCGGCAAAAACCGCGATGATAGCGCAGGAAAGCGAACTCGGCGCAGGCTGATGCACAAGGCGCCTCGATAGTCATAACTTTGAAATGTACTAACGAGCAGATCTGAAAAGTAATATCAATTTAATTTTTAAATTTACAATTTTTCACATTAGATCCGCAGAAGATGTTTCAGGGAATAGATATTTACAATCGCACTCCACGAACTCCAGTTCAATTTCATTCGCCCTGTAACCGATAAGAACACATTGAGCCCTTCAGCAAATCAATATAAAACCTGTACAAAACTTATCAACAGAACCTCCAGCCGTACAATTCTTCCTCACTACTCCCATGAAAATTAGAAAGACTATTTTCACTCACCCACTAAACCCTCCTACCGACTTAGAGCATTTACTTCACCAATGAATAATAACAATCGATTGCCTGCATCGAGAGTTTTCGCCAGGATCCACAATCCCAAAACAGTACCTGACTTGAAGCCATTAATGAGAACGACGAGTAGATTCGAAAAGGACCTGTGAGAATGACCCGGCAGCGCAGAGCCAGGCGACAAATCGGCTATCTGAAAAACTTTTCAACGCCCCCCGGGTCGATTGCAGGCGAACACTGTCAGCAGTTGATTCGAGCACGATGCACATTGCTGATTTACACTGCGTTCACCAACCTCATCTGTAACAAGGAAATAACCTATGGGCGTGCTAAGTGAGTTCAAGGCCTTCGCGGTCAAAGGCAATGTGGTCGACATGGCCGTCGGTATCATCATCGGGGCCGCCTTCGGCAAGATCGTTTCGTCATTTGTCGGTGACGTGATCATGCCTCCCATCGGGCTGTTGATCGGTGGGGTGGACTTCAGTGACCTGGCCATCACGCTGAAAGCGGCTCAAGGTGAGGCCCCGGCAGTGGTGCTGGCGTACGGTAAATTCATCCAGAGCATGATCGACTTCATCATCGTCGCATTCGCGATCTTCATGGGCGTCAAAGCCATCAACCGCCTCAAGCGCGAAGAAGCCGTCGCTCCAACCCTGCCACCGGTTCCGACCAAGGAGGAAGAGTTGCTGAGTGAAATCCGTGATCTGCTCAAGGCTCAGAACAACAGGCCTTGACCGCTTGGACGGCCTATAAGAACGGCGCCTTCAGGGCGCCGTTTTTTTACCAGAAGTTTTCTACCGCCACCTGACCGGGCCGCCGGCTGAGGCTCAAGTGCATGTCGCGTTGTTTGAGCAATTTGCGCGTGTCGTCAATCATTTGCGGGTTGCCGCACAACATGACCCGTGAATGCTCGGGTGTCAGCGCCACGCCGGCTACCCGCTCCAGCTCGCCATTTTCGATCAGCGTGGTGATCCGTCCGTTAAGAGCACCGGGATGCTGTTCGCGTGTCACTGTGTTGATCAGCTGTAATTTGTACGCATACTCCGTCAGGTATTCTCGCTGTGTAAGCCCTGCAATCAGGTCCTGATAGGCGAGTTCCCGTGATTCGCGCACGCTGTAGACCAGGATGATTTGCTCGAATTTCTCCCACACCTCGAAATCCTGCAGGATCGACAGAAACGGAGCCAGGCCAGTGCCTGTGGATAACAGCCACAGATCACGCCCATCGACGAATCGATCGAGCGTCAGGTACCCAAAGGCCTGGCGGTCGACCAGCAGCGTATCGCCAACACCCAACCGACTCAGTTCACTGGTGAACTCGCCCCCCGGCACTACGATGGAAAAGTATTCCAGGTACTCATCGAAGGGCGATGACACCATGGAATAGGCGCGCCAGACCGTACTGCCATCAGCCTTGGTCACGCCCAGGCGGGCAAATTGCCCCGCGCGAAAACGAAAGCCCGCATCCCGGGTAGCGCGCAGGGTGAACAGGTTCGGGGTCAACGGCTGGACGTCGAGCAAAGTCTGGCGAGTAAATTTATCTTCGCTGGCAGTCATGGTGGGCTCCATTCAACAGATAGCCACAGTGTCTCGCAAAGCGAGCCCCATAAACACGGGTGATTTGTAGTGTCTTTGGCAAACATTCTTGATTTCACCAACCCGCACACAAGCCACTAACTATTCAGTTAACATAAAAGCTCAATAGAATGAAAACCACCATTTAAATGAGCCCACTCATTAAACTATCGTTAGAACCAGACGCTTAGTTTGAGAGACGTTAGTAAGTCTAAAAAATCTCAACATATAAGTAAGAAACATCCTACACTTGCCTTCGCGCCGATCTTCTGGATCCAATATGCGCCCCAAAGCTATCACGACTGTGGAGCCTCATGATGGAAAGGTGGAAGGAGTCACAACTAAAACAATTATCAACAGCAACCGAGCCGGAGGTCGCTTACGAAATCGCACTGAGATTCGCGAAAAATATCGGTTTTAAATTTTTCGCTTTTTCAACGACTTGCCCAACCAACACCGAACACTTTCACACTGTACGGTTCAACAATTACCCAAAAGACTGGAACTCTGAATATGAAAAAAAGAAGTTTGGCGCCCTCGACCCAGTAGTGGCACATTGCAATCGATCCATGCTGCCTATTCTTTGGAGCGAAGAGCTTTTCTGCAATGTGCCATGGATATGGGAGACACTTGAATTACAAGGACTTCAACATGGTTGGTCACAAGCCGTTCATGACGAGGAAACCGGTTTCTGCAGCATTGTGAGTCTGGCCAGAAGCCATTGCCCGATTAACATGTTGGAGCTTTATGAGTATTTTGGTTTCTCCGTCTTTATTGGTCGGCATCTGCATAAGCTGGTCGTACAGACACTGCCCAAGGAGCCGGCCAAATCGTCCATGCCACATTTATCACCGCGGGAAATCGACGTGTTGAAACTCGCGGCAGCCGGTAAGACGGCATACGAAAGCGCCCGGATTCTCAATCTCAGCGCCCGCACGATCAATTTCCATATCCAGACAGCCATCCAAAAATTCGGAGTCAATAACAAGGTTTCGGCCGTCATTGCCGCCGTCAAGGCTGGTTATCTCAATAGCAACGCGATGCGCTGAGCCGAAAAACCTGCGGGTAATCCAACTCAAAAAAACGTACCATTCGCGGTCCCATCCTGAGTGATGACGTGTGATTTTCCCACGACGCAGTCCACTCGGACGGCCCCGCCGCCAAGATGCCCCTGGGCGCGGGATATCCGTTGATTACCCAGAGCCCCGCCCCATGCCTTTGCTCGAAACGCCTTTCGCCAGCCTCGACCTGATCCGCCAGCCCGAACAGCAGAACGAACCGCTGCAAGCCTTCGATGCGGCCGATGAGTACCTGCTCAACCACCTGGCCGAACAGCAACCCTCTGTCGACACGCGGGTACTGGTGCTGAACGACAGTTTCGGCGCGTTGGCCGCCAGTCTGGCCAGCAAGGTCAAGGTGACCAGCAGCGGCGATTCTTTCCTGGCCTTTCAGGGGCTGGAGAAGAACCTGGCCCGCAACGGCCAGGCGTTTGATGCGGTGCCGGCCATACCCGCCAGCGAAGTATTGGCGGGACCGTTTGATCGGGTCCTGGTACGGGTGCCAAAGACCCTGGCGTTACTCGAAGAACAACTGATCCGCCTGCAAGGCCAGTTGGCGCCCGGCGCTCAAGTGATCGCGGGAGCAATGATCAAACATTTGCCACGGGCCGCGGGTGATCTGCTGGAGCGCTACATCGGCCCGGTGCAGGCTTCGCTGGCGGTGAAGAAAGCCCGCTTGCTGATTGCCACGGTTGAAACCAAGGCGCCGGTTACCTCGCCCTACCCGACCCGTTATCGCCTCGATACCCCCTCCATCGAATTGCTCAACCACGCCAACGTCTTCTGCCGCGAAGGCCTGGATATCGGCACGCGGGCTTTTTTGCCGCATTTGCCGAAGAACCTTGGCACAGCAAGGGTTGCCGACCTCGGATGCGGTAACGGCGTGTTGGCCATCGCCAGCGCCCTGCAAAACCCTGAAGCCGATTACACGCTGGTGGACGAATCGTTCATGGCGGTGCAATCGGCTGCCGAAAACTGGTGTGCGGCGCTGGGCGAGCGCGATGTCGTCGTGCGTGCCGGTGATGGTCTGGCCGGACAGGAACCCCAGTCGCTTGACGTAGTGCTGTGCAATCCACCGTTTCACCAGCAACAGGTTGTCGGCGACTTCCTGGCCTGGCGGATGTTCCAGCAAGCGCGTGAGGCGCTGGTGGTCGGCGGCGCGTTGTACATCGTCGGCAATCGTCACCTGGGTTATCACAGCAAACTGGCGCGTTTGTTCCGTGGTGTCGAGCAAGTGGCGGCCACGCCGAAGTTCGTGATTCTCAAGGCCCGCAAATAACCGGACAAAAAAAACCCTCCAATCGGAGGGTTATAAATCCGCGCCTGCAGGCGACGGGATGGGATGTCAGGTTTTCAATGCGTGCTCAGGCCAGCGGCGTTCATGAACATCCGCATCAGGCTGGCCACAATGAACAATGCACCGACGCTACCGACCCAGATCAGGGCCAGCCAGCCAAGCCGCTGCCACAGCGGTTTTTTTTCGGCTTGTTTGATGTCGTGCAAGGAAGGTTTGCTGGACATTGCTTCAATCCTCTTTCAGATCGATGGCGCCGCGACCGACGCCATCGTCGGAGCGCCGCCCGGACCAAGCTTTGCTCCTACAGGTTCAATGTGCTGGCTTAGTGGTAACCGTCTTCATGGGTGACCTTGCCGCGGAACACGTAGTAGCTCCAAAAGGTGTAGCCCAGGATGAACGGGATGATGAACAGCGTGCCCACCAGCATGAAGCCCTGGCTTTGCGGCGGTGCAGCGGCATCCCAGATCGAGATCGACGGCGGCACGATGTTCGGCCACAGGCTGATCCCCAACCCGCTGTAACCGAGGAAGATCAGCACCAGTGTCAGCAGGAAGGGTGTGTAGTGCGCATTGCGCGCCACCGCGCGGATCAAGCCGTACAGGGTCACCAGCACCAGAATCGGCACCGGCAGGAACCAGAACAGGTTAGGCAGGGTGAACCAGCGGGCGGCAATCTCGGCGTGCGCCAACGGCGTCCAGATGCTGACGATACCGATCACCGCCAGCAATACGAACGCCAGCGGCCGCGCCAGGTCGTGCATCTGTTCCTGCAACTTGCCTTCGGTCTTCATGATCAGCCAGGTGCATCCCAGCAGTGCATAAGCCACCACCAACGCGGCGCCGCAGAACATCGTGAAGGGCGTCAGCCAGTCCAGTGAACCACCGGCGAACTGGCGATCGACCACCGGCAGGCCATCGATGAAGGCCCCCAGCGCCACGCCCTGGAAGAACGTTGCCGTGATGGAGCCGCCAATGAACGCCTTGTCCCAGAGGTGACGCTTGTCGTCCCGGGCCTTGAAGCGGAACTCGAACGCCACGCCGCGGAAAATCAAACCGACCAGCATCAGGATCAATGGCAGGTACAACGCCGAGAGCACCACCGAATAGGCCAGGGGGAAGGCGCCAAACAACGCTGCGCCGCCCAGCACCAGCCAGGTTTCGTTACCGTCCCAGACCGGGGCGACGGTGTTCATCATCACATCGCGGTCGCCCTTGCCCGGAATGAACGGGAAGAGAATGCCGATGCCCAGGTCGAAGCCATCCATGACCACGTACATCATGATGCCGAAGATGATGATCACGGCCCAGATCAGCGGAAGATCAATACCCATGGTTCAAATCTCCTTGGTCACGGTGCGGTCGGCATCGGAGTGATCGTCGTCGGCAGCCGACAGTGGACGCGCCGGTGTGCGTTTCTGGCCGGGACCTCCATCATTGGTTTCCTTGCCTTCGTCGATCTTCGGTCCTTTGCGCACCAGGCGCATCATGTAGCCCAGACCGGCACCGAACAGCGCGAAATACACCACGACAAACAGGATCAGGGTGATGCTCATCTGCATGAAACTATGGTTGGAGGACGCATCCGCCGTGCGCATCAGACCGTAGACCACCCACGGCTGACGGCCGACTTCCGTGGTGAACCAGCCGGCAAGGATCGCGATCAGGCCGGACGGCCCCATCCACAATGCCAGGTGCAGGAACGGCCGCGAGGTATAGAGCTTGTCGCGTTTACGCAGCCACAGGCTCCACAACCCGGTGAAGATCATCAACATGCCAAGACCGACCATGATCCGGAACGACCAGAACACGATGGTCGAGTTCGGCCGGTCCTCCGGTGGGAACTCCTTGAGCGCCGGCACCTGTTTATCCAGAGAGTGGGTCAGGATCAGGCTGCCCAGGTATGGAATCTCGACGGCGAATTTGGTCCTCTCTTCTTTCATGTCCGGCCAACCAAACAGAATCAGCGGAGTCGCCTCGTTGCCGTGGTTTTCCCAGTGGCCCTCGATCGCGGCAATTTTTGCCGGCTGATGTTTCAGTGTGTTGAGGCCGTGGAAGTCACCGATGACGGCCTGAATCGGCGCCACGATCAATGCCATCCACATGGCCATCGAGAGCATCTTGCGGATTGCCGGATTGTCCTTGCCGCGCAGCAAGTGCCAAGCCGCGGAGGCGCCCACGAAGAATGCTGTGGCGACGAACGCCGCCGTGGCCATGTGCATCAGGCGATAAGGGAACGACGGGTTGAAGATCACCGCCAGCCAGTCGGTTGGAATGACCTGGCCGTTAACGATCTCAAAGCCCTGCGGAGTCTGCATCCAGCTGTTGGAGGCGAGAATCCAGAAGGTCGAGATCAGCGTGCCGATGGCGACCATGACC
The DNA here is from genome assembly GCF_054071155.1 of Pseudomonas sp. SDO5532_S415. Lineage (NCBI taxonomy): Bacteria > Pseudomonadati > Pseudomonadota > Gammaproteobacteria > Pseudomonadales > Pseudomonadaceae > Pseudomonas > Pseudomonas sp. SDO5532_S415. The sequence goes on from NZ_JBSVWS010000028.1 coordinate 14,971, forward strand.
GTGGCAAAAAAGTGCAAGCCCCGTCCGACCTTGTTCCAGCCGAACAGCATCACACCCAGGAAACCGGCTTCGAGGAAGAAAGCCGTCAGCACTTCGTACGTCAGCAACGGCCCGGTCACGGACCCGGCGAAGTCCGAGAAGCGACTCCAGTTGGTCCCGAACTGATAGGCCATGACCAGCCCCGAGACCACGCCCATGCCGAAGTTGACGGCAAAGATCTTCGACCAGAAATGGTAGAGGTCACGGTAGGTGTCGTTGTGGGTTTTCAGCCACAAGCCTTCGAGTACCGCCAGGTAACTCGCCAGGCCAATGGTGATGGCAGGGAACAGGATGTGGAACGAGATAGTGAACGCGAACTGAATTCGGGCGAGATCAAGTGCCTCTAAACCGAACATAAGTCTTCCTCTGTCAGGTAGTACGGCTGCTGGCTGGAAGCCTGCACCCACGGCCCCCACGGATATGGAGTGTGGCGAATCTCTATTTGTTCTTTTTTTACACGCATCGCTACGCAGGGAGTCTGGCCTTGCGGCCGCCGGATCAATTCCTTTAAGGGTTTTGACCTGGATCAAGCAACGTTGAAAGAGTAGTCCCATTTCCGGGGTTGAACTGCGTGGTCTTTTGCCGCGTGACAAGTTGCCTCATGGTTGGGGTAACAGGCAGAAACATATCCCTTGTGGGAGCGAGCCTGCTCGCGAATGCGATGGGTCAGTCAACATTACGGTGAATGCCACTCCGTTTTCGCGAGCAGGCTCGCTCCCACAGGAATTTGTTGCGTTGCAGGAATCGATGTCTGGCTAATGAAATTTTCATAATCAGCAACTTCTTGTTACAGGCTGGTGATAATCTCGCCCTTCCCCTCCTCCAGATTTGCCTTCAAATGCCCAGCCAAGAGCCTTTGCTGTTACGTCACCATCGCCCTTTCCTTGCGTTCTGGCTGGCCCGGGTTTTTACCGCCAGCGGTTTTCAGATGCTCACTGTGGCCATTGGCTGGAATCTCTATCAACTGACCGGCAACGTGCTCGACCTTGGCCTGGTCGGTTTGGTGGAGTTCGCACCGCGTGTGCTGTTCATGCTGCACACCGGGCACGTGGCGGACCGCTACGACCGGCGCAAGGTCGCGGCGATCTGTCAGTCCTTGCAAGCGCTGATCGCCCTGTCGCTGGCCATCGGCAGCGCGACCGACCATGTCACCCGGGAGATGATCTTCATCCTCGCCTTCCTGCTCGGCGCCGCCCGTTCCTTCGAAATGCCGACCACCCAGGCGCTGCTGCCGAGCATCGTGCCCAGCGCTCTGTTCCCCCGGGCCGTGGCCGCCGCGCAATCGGCCCAGCAGTCGGCAACCATCGTCGCACCGGCACTCGGCGGTTTGCTCTACGCGTTCGGCAGTGTGTGGGTCTATGGCCCGACGGTGATCCTCTACATCATTGCCTGCACGCTGATGCTCAATCTGCCCGCACGGCAAACGCCGCTGAACAAAGGCAAGGCCACCCTGGATTCGTTGTTGGCGGGCATCCGCTTCATCCGTAGTCGTCCGGACATTCTCGGGGCGATTTCCCTGGACCTGTTTGCCGTCCTGCTCGGTGGCGCGACGGCGTTGTTGCCGGTTTTTGCCAAGGACATCCTGCTCACCGGCCCGTGGGGCCTGGGCCTGTTGCGCTCGGCACCGGCGGTGGGTGCGCTGTTGATGTCGCTGTTCCTGGCGAGGTTTGCCGTGGAACGCAATGTCGGGCGGGTGATGTTCACCGCAGTGGGCGTATTCGGTGTGGCAACCATCGCCTTCGGTCTGTCGACCTCGTTCTGGTTCTCGCTGGCGGTACTGGTGGTACTGGGCGCGGCGGACATGATCAGCATGGTGATCCGTGCCTCGTTCGTGCAACTGGAAACCCCGGACGAAATGCGCGGCCGGGTCAGTGCAGTGAACGGTTTGTTCATCGGCGCCTCGAACCAGTTGGGCGAATTCGAATCCGGCCTGACCGCCCACTGGTTCGGCACCGTGCCGGCCGTGGTCATGGGCGGTATCGGCACGCTGGTGGTGACCGGTACCTGGATCAAGCTGTTTCCGACATTGGCCCAGCGCGACCGTATGCATATGCCGGTGGAAGAAGAGGCTAAGGTCTGAGTGATCTAAACAACCAACTCCCCCGCCACCGCCGCCCGCGTGGCTTTGCCGCACAACTGTTCCACCAGTGTCAGGGCAAATGCCAGCGCAGCGCCCGAACCCTGGGCGGTGATGCAGTTGCCGTCGACAACGACCGGTTGATCGACGTAGTTGCAGCCTGAGAGTTGATGACTGGCCGAAGGCAGGCAGGTCATGCGCCGCTGGCGCAACACGCCAAAGGTTTGCAGCGCCACTGCCGGGGCTTCGGCGATACCCGCGTACAGGCGACCGGCCGCGGCCTGGTCCTTGATCAGTTGTTGCAAGGGTTGATGGGTCGCCAGGTGTTGCGCGCCTACGGCTCCGCCGGGCAGGACGATCAAGTCGAAGGGCTGGGCCAGCAAATCCACCAGCATCGCATCGCTGGTGAGGCGGGTACCGCGGGCACAGGTGAGCATGCGTCGCCCTTCGATGCTCGCCACCACGACTTCCACCTTGGCGCGGCGCAGCACATCGACGAGGGTCACGGCTTGCAGGTCATCGATGCCCTCGGCGAGGGTAATCAGGGCTCTAAAGGTCATGAGGGCAATCCACAGAATGATCCTTGAAGCGTAGTCAGCTTTCCTTACCCTTGTTCGAGGCCGGCTGTTTCTTGATGTAAAGCTACTTGATGTAAAGCTGCGTCGACATCGTGTTGCCCGGCGCATTGATCGAGGTGTTGCTGAAGGTGAACGTGCCTTCCTGTTTGCCGGCAAGACTGAAGATGTACAGATTGCCGACTACCTTGGTTCTCTGGGAGCAATCGGTCAGGTTGCCATTTTCGTAGGCGCAGACCGGCGTGCGGGCGCCGTCCACTTCAAAGCCATCGAGCGCGACATGGGGTTGGCTGCGACCGTAGCCCACTTCCAGCACGTAGACCCTGATGTTCGGGCCACGGTGATTGCAGCGGGTCTGCGCCTGTCCTTCATCAATGGTTTCAAAACCACAGCCCGGCGACTCGACTTTCAGCACTTTCACCTGGGTCAACGGCGGTGCCGAGGCCGCCGAGGCGGTTTGCGCCCCCAAGAACAATGCCATCAAGATCAACAGACACTTTTTCATGCATGCCCCCCCAAAAAACCAGCGCGCAGTATGGCTGACTTGGGCCAAACGCAAAACATCGACGACGATCACCACCATAAGCAGCCATAACCCTGTGCTGCTGGTATGATGCGCGGCTTTTTCCGACCCACAGAAAATTCCCAGGCGCCTGCAGCGGTCTGTGCTTTGCTGTTGAGGTCGATACATTCACGGCGCCCGGCGCGCCACGGGGAGCAGACATGCTGGAAAGGCTGTTTCAACTCAAGGCACACAACACCAACGTACGCACCGAGATTCTGGCGGGCGTCACGACCTTTTTGGCCATGGCCTACATTCTGTTCGTCAACCCGAGCATCCTCGGCGAGACCGGCATGGACAAGGGTGCGGTGTTTGTCGCCACCTGTCTGGCAGCCGCCATCGGCTCCGCGACCATGGGCCTGATCGCCAACTATCCGATCGCCCTCGCACCGGGCATGGGCCTGAACGCCTTCTTTACCTACACCGTGGTCCTGCACATGGGCCACACCTGGCAAGTGGCGCTGGGTGCGGTGTTCATCTCCGCCGTGTGTTTCTTCCTGTTGTCGATCTTCCGCATCCGTGAATGGATCATCAACAGCATCCCGCTGCCGCTACGTTCGGCGATCGCCGCCGGTATCGGCCTGTTCCTGGCGCTGATTGCCCTGCACAACGCGGGCATCGTGGTCAGCAACCCGGCGACCATGGTCGGCCTCGGTGACTTGAAACAACCGGCTCCGATCCTCGCCACCCTCGGTTTTGCCCTGATCGTCGCCCTCGAAGCGCTTGCCGTACGCGGTGCGGTGCTGATCGGCATTCTGGCCGTGACCATCGTGTCGATCCTGATGGGCTTCACCCCGTTCGGCGGCGTGACCTCGATGCCTCCTTCGCTGGCGCCGACCTTCCTGCAACTGGACATCAAGGGCGCACTGGACATCGGTCTGGTCAGCGTGATTTTCGCCTTCCTGTTTGTCGACCTGTTCGATAACTCCGGCACCCTGATCGGCGTTGCCAAGCGCGCCGGCCTGATGGGCAAGGACGGCCACATGCCGAAAATGGGCCGCGCCCTGATCGCCGACAGTACCGCCGCCATGGCCGGTTCCCTGCTGGGCACCTCGACCACTACCAGCTACATCGAATCCGCCGCCGGTGTGAGTGCCGGGGGCCGTACCGGCCTGACCGCCATCGTCGTGGCGATCCTGTTCCTGCTGGCGTTGTTCTTCTCGCCACTGGCTGCCAGCGTTCCAGCCTTCGCCACCGCGCCGGCATTGCTGTTCGTCGCCGTGCTGATGACATCCGGCCTGGCCGAAATAGACTGGGACGACATTACCGTTGCCGCACCGGTCGTGGTCACCGCCCTGGCCATGCCGTTCACTTATTCCATCGCCAACGGCATCGCCTTCGGTTTCATCGCCTGGACCGCTATCAAACTGCTGTCCGGCCGCGGCCGTGAGCTGAACTCGGCGCTGGTGATTCTGTCGATTCTGTTCGTGATCAAGCTGGGTTGGTTCAACGCATGACTTTTGATTCCCAGGCCTACGCCGTTCAGCTCGAAGACAAGGTCACGCGCCTGCGTGACCTGCTAGCCCCATTCGACGCGCCGGAGCCGGCTGTATTCGACTCGCCGCTGCAGAATTTCCGCCTGCGCGCCGAATTCCGCTTGTGGCGTGAAGCCGGCGAGCGCCACTACGCAATGTTTTCCCAGGAAGACAAACGCACGCCGATCCTGATCGAAGAATTCCCGATTGCCAGCCTGCGCATCAATCAGTTGATGCCGCAGCTCAAAGCGGCTTGGCAGGCCAGTTCGGCCTTGAACCACAAGCTGTTTCAGGTGGAGTTCCTCACCACCCTGGCCGGCGATGCGATGATCACCCTGTGTTATCACCGCCCGCTGGACGAACACTGGCACGCGGCGGCCACAAAGCTGGCGACCGATTTGAACGTCAGCATCATCGGCCGCTCCAAGGGCAAGCGCGAAGTCATCGGTCACGATTACGTGGTCGAGAAACTGAAAGTCGGCGGTCGCACCTTCAGCTATCGCCAGCCCGAAGGCGCGTTCACCCAGCCTAACGGCACAGTGAACCAGAAGATGCTTAACTGGGCGTACGACGCACTCGGCGATCGCTCAGACGACTTGCTGGAGCTGTATTGCGGCAATGGCAACTTCACCCTGCCCCTCGCCACCCGCGTGCGCAAGGTGCTGGCCACCGAAATCAGCAAGACCTCGGTTAATGCGGCACTGAGCAACCTCAGCGAAAACGCGGTGGATAACGTCACTTTGGTGCGCCTGTCCGCCGAAGAGCTGACCGAAGCGCTGAATGAAGTGCGTCCATTCCGCCGCCTGCACGGCATCGACCTGAAAAGCTACGAGTTCGGCAGCGTCTTCGTCGATCCGCCCCGCGCCGGCATGGATCCGGACACCTGCGAACTGACCCGGCGTTTCGACAACATCCTCTACATCTCCTGCAACCCGGAAACCCTGGCGGCCAACATCGCCCAACTGCACGACACTCACCGCATCACCCAATGCGCGATGTTCGACCAGTTCCCGTGGACGCATCATATGGAATCCGGGGTGTTGTTGACCCGGCGGTAATCGCTGATGCCAAAAACAAATCAGCCGTCATTACGACGGCTTTTTTGTGGGCGTTCAAATCACCATGTCGGCCTTGCGTGGCCGCCCACCTTTCTTGCCATTGGCCCTTGCAGCTTCGGCTTTGGCGGCGCTGCTCTGGCGACCATTGCGCGAGGCAATCACCGAGGCCGCCATTGTCATCAACGGCTTGCTTGCCGAGATCATTCCGGCGATAGACACGTGCAGGTCCTTGCCTTCATGGCACAGTGCAGTTCCTGCAAAGCCAACGCTCAACCCGTCAAAATCCTCGACTTCAAAGTCGTCGAACTCAGGATAGTTCGCTACAGGCAGCAATACACCGCAGCCATCTTCGAAGCTAACGGCCAGGCACGGGGCAATGAAGTTGACTGCCGTCGCTTGCAGGCTGTTGTTCATGCGCAGTTGCCCTCGCCTGATGGCTTCGTCCAGGCGGCTTTCCGTCACGGGTGTATCAGACTGAGCCTTGACCTTCACCGTTTTCATAACTCGATCTCCACGCATTTCTGTGCACCTATCAGGGACAGGCGCGTCGTGTTCGTTTCAGGTTGGTAGCGAGCCGATCCAATCATGTTGGTGGTGCTGATGACTCTTTTAACGACGACGACTTCATTGCTGTGCCAGTCCCACAATTGGTTTTCAAGACAAACTGTCTGTAATTTCCGCCACCAGATATCACGAGCCCGCAGCAGATAGGCAGGTTGCTTGAGCGACTGGCGCAAACCCTCAAGCACTGCCACGGGTGGCCGATGCGAGAGCGGAACAACGTCCCAGAGTTCCACGCCGTTGTGCCAGAAGCTGAACTTGAACCGCGCACTCCAGCCTCCTCCATCGACATGCGCATGAGGCGGACAATGCTCATCACGTAACATGATCACCACCGACAGTCCTTTGTAGCTGCATACTTTCATGCTAACCCATCCGTTAGGTTATTGAGTCCGAAGATTCGGCCGTCCCAAAAAAATCCGACCATTGGCGCTGAACGCCAAATCGTGAGGGAGTTTCAGCCTAGCGCCCAGACCCGCTCAGGCCCGATGGATAGCGCTGAAGAATCGTTATCAATCTTTTCTCGACGCCCATAAAAAAGCCATCACGAAGGACGGCTGTCTTGCCTCGGGCCACAATCACCCCGGCTGATTTTTCCGAAACTCAGTGGTGGTAATGCCCTTGTACCCCCAGTTATCGGTGTCGATTTCCTCGATCACGATGTGGGTCAGCTCCGGCGGCTTGCCGAGGACGCGTTGCAGGGTCTCGGTGATTTCAGCGATGACCTGGGCTTTCTGCTCACGGGTAACGCCGTCACGGGTGATACGTACGCTGACGAAGGGCATGCTGCTTCTCCTGCTCGGCTGATTAAAGGCTTACTGATGGAAGCTCACTGTATCTGTGTGCAGGCATCTGATAAATACTGATTCACACACTTCATTTGATCCCCGGTGTAATCAATCATGCAGCGACAATTTGACGATCTTCAATTGGGCAGCATCGAGCTGTTTTGCCTCGCCGCCGAGGCCGGCAGCTTCACCGCGGCCGCGCTGGTGGCGGGCGTTACGCCAGCCGCGGTGAGCCGCTCGGTGTCGCGCATGGAAGAACGCCTGGGTGTGCGGCTGTTTGCGCGCACCACCCGCAGCGTCAATTTGACCGACAGCGGTCGACGCTATTACGAGGAATGCCGCCAGGCCTTGGCGCAACTGGTGGAAGCCCAGCGCGAAGTCATGGGCCAGCAGCAAGTGCCGTCCGGGACCCTGCGAATCAGTATCCCGACCACGTACGCTCACCATCGGATCCTGCCATTGTTGCCGGCCTTTCGTGCGCGCTTTCCGGCGGTGAAGGTCGAATCGCACATCAGTAATCGCAATATCGATTTCGTCGGCGAAGGCTATGACATGGCGATTCGCGTGCGCGCGATTCCTGATTCCGGCCTGATTGCCCGGCAACTGGAGGACGCCGCGCTGGTGATGATTGCCAGCCCCGAGTACCTCAAGCGCGCCGGCAATCCGCAAACCCTCGACGACTTGCAACAGCACGAATGCATTCAGTACGAACTTCCCAGCAGCGGTCGGCGCATCGCGTGGTTGTTCAATGACAACGGCGTGCAACGCGAGATTCTGGCCGAGGGCAATTTCAGCTGTTCCGACGATGTGTTGGGTGGCGTGACACTGGCGAAACATGGCGCGGGCTTGTTTCAGACCTATCGCTTTATCGTGGAAAAAGAACTGGCCGATGGCTCACTGGTGGAAGTACTCAAACCTTATGGCGGGCGCTCGCGGCCGTTCACCTTGCTGTATCCGCAAAATCGCCATATGCCGCTGAAAGTGCGGGCATTTATCGATTTTCTGGTGGAGCACCTGCCGCGCTGACACCAAAAGCGTCCGATCACCGCACACAAAAAGCCAGCCGGACAGCTCTTGAATTGACCAAATTAACCATCTAGTACAATTTATCTCCACAGGCCGAAGCTTTGGCCAATGCCAAAAACAATAAGTGGAGAAACCTCGATGTCCCCCATCATTCTGGTGCTCAACGGCCCGAATCTGAACCTGCTCGGCACCCGTGAACCGGCGACCTACGGCCATGAAACCCTCGCCGACATTTCCGCCCTGTGCGGCCGTGCCGCCGATGAGTTCGGCCTGGCGGTGGAGTTTCGCCAGACCAACCACGAAGGCGAGTTGCTCGACTGGATTCATGGTGCACGCGGTCGTTGCGCCGGCATCGTGATCAACCCCGCCGCCTGGACTCACACGTCGGTGGCAATCCGCGATGCCCTGGTCGCCAGTGAATTGCCTGTGATCGAAGTCCACTTGTCCAACGTCCACGCCCGTGAACCTTTCCGCCATCACTCCTTCGTGTCAGCCATTGCCACCGCGGTGATGGCCGGGTTCGGCAGCCACGGCTATCGCCTGGCGCTGGAGCATTTCAGCCAACGCCTGAAAGGATGAACATCGTGAATCAGAACCAGACTGTATTGGCCGGACTGATCGGCGCCGGTATCCAGGCTTCACGCACGCCGGCACTGCACGAACATGAAGGCGATGCCCAGGGTTTGCGCTACCTCTATCGCCTGATCGACCTCGATCAACTGCAACTCGACAGCAATGCCTTGCCCGACCTGTTGATGGCTGCCGAGCGCATGAACTTCACCGGGCTGAACATCACGTTCCCGTGCAAGCAGGCGATCATCCCGCTGCTCGACGAATTGTCCCCGGAAGCGCGCGGCATCGGCGCGGTGAACACCGTCGTGCTCAAGGACGGAAAACGCATCGGCCACAACACCGATTGCCTGGGATTTGCCGAGGGTTTTCGCCGCGGTTTGCAGGGCGTTGCCCTTGAGCGCGTCGTACAGATGGGTGCCGGTGGCGCCGGCGCGGCAGTGGCCCACGCACTCTTGAGCGAAGGCGTACAACAGTTGAGCATTTTCGACGTGGAAATCAGCCGCGCCCAGAGCCTGGCCGACAACCTCAACCAACATTTCGGCAGCGGCCGCGCGGTCGCCGGTCATGATATGGCGCTGACCCTGGCCGAGGCTGATGGCCTGGTCAATACCACGCCAATGGGCATGAAAAAACTGCCGGGCATGCCCGTGCCGGTCGAGTTGCTTCGTGCCGAGTTGTGGGTGGCGGAGATTGTTTACTTCCCCCTGGAAACCGAACTGCTACGCAATGCCCGCGCCCTGGGTTGCCGGACGCTGGATGGCGGCAACATGGCGGTGTTTCAGGCGGTGAAGGCGTTTGAGTTGTTCAGCGGTGTGGTACCGGATGCGCAGCGGATGCTGGCGCATTTTCAGAGCATGAATGTCTGAAAAGCATCGCTCGGCACATCCCCATGTGGGAGCGGGCTTACTCGCGAAGACGGCAGCACATCCAACAGAGATGTTGATAGACAGACCGCTTTCGCGAGCAAGCCCGCTCCCACATTTTGTTCCGGTGCCAACCATCAATTCCAGTAAGCACTCTGTTCCCGGTCAGGCCTGCAGATATCGCAACACCGACTCGCAGATCATCTCGCGATGACGCTGCTTGATGCGTTCGTCCGGCAAATCGATCTGGAAAATCTCGCCGAAGGTGTGGCGGTTCGATACGCGATAGAAGCAGAACGAACTGATCAGCAAATGCACATCCAAAGGATCAAGACCGGCGCGGAACACCCCTTGTTCGGCACCGCGACGCAAAATCTCACCCAGTGAATCGAGGATGGTGTTGTTCATTGCCTTGATCGCATCGGAGCGCTTCACAAATTCGGCATTGTGAATATTCTCGATGCTGACGATGCGCACGAAATCGACGTTGCGGTCATGGTGATCGAAGGTGAACTCCACCAGACGCCGAATCGCCTCCACCGGAGCCAGTTCGGCCAGGTGCAAGCGGTTTTCAGTGTTGCGGATATCGCCGTACAGCTTCTCCAGAACCTCAACGTAGAGCTGTTCCTTACTGCCGAAGTAGTAATAGATCATGCGCTTGGAGGTATGGATGCGTTCGGCGATGGCATCGACGCGCGCCCCGGAAAGACCTTGTTGAACGAACTCGACAATCGCCTCTTGAAGGATATTCTCGCGGGTTTTTTCCGGGTTGTTCTTGCGACTCTTGCGCGGCTCGACAGGTTGTTCGGGGGCTGCGGAGAGTTCTGAAGTCATTGTCATTGCGGGCTCACGGCCATCACTGCACAGGCTGGCGATTATGAGCCGCGCCGCACAGTGAAGGAAGCCGTGCGGCAGCGGTTTGTCGACGCGATTACGATTTTCCTACAACTTTGTCTGACGTACGGCACCACTTCGGGATTTGGCCATGGCCGCCAGGCGCACTGCGACGTTGGCTGCGCCGTAACCGGCATAGCCATTCTTGCGCTGGATGATCTCGAAGAAGAACCGCCCCTCGAACGGCTCGGTGTACACGTGGAACAGCTCGCCACCCTGAGCATCGCGGTCGTACAGCACGTTGTAGTAGGCCAATTCGCTGAGGAATTCATCGTCGAAATCGAAGCGCGCAGCCAGGTCGTCGTAGTAATTGAGCGGAATATCCAGCAGCGGCACCCCCGCCTCTTTCGCACGGCTGACTTCGGCGAAGATGTCGTCGCAATCAAAGGCGATGTGATGCACGCCGGAACCGCGATAACTCGACAGCGCGTGTGAGATCGCGGTATTGCGGTTTTCGGAAATGTTAAGCGGCAAGCGAATCGAACTGTCCCGGCTGCGCAGTGCGCGGCTTTTCACCAGACCATAGGGATCGGGCAGGACCACTTCGTCATCGGCCTCGAAATCCAGCAGGCTCTTGTAGAACAGCACCCAACTGTCGAGGCTGTCGGCGGGCAGCGCCATGGCCATGTGGTCGATGCGCTTGAGGCCGCCGCTGGCCACCGCGCCGGGCAACAGGTTGAAGTCGGTGCCGTAGACATCGTTCTCCTGATCCACCAGGTAAATCAGGCTGCCATCCGGCGCGCGCACGGCGGCGAGTTCCAGCTCATTGGGACCGACCAGCCCGCGATAGGGTTGACCTTTGTAGGCCACGGCCCGCGCCAGGGCGCTGGCACTGTCTTTGACCCGCACGGCAGTGGCACACAGCGATGGGCCGTGCGCCTCAAAGAAACTGTGGCCGAACGAGTAAGGCTCGGAGTTGAGGATCAGGTTGATATCGCCCTGGCGCAGCAGGCTGACGCTCTTGGAGCGATGTTGGCCAGCCTTGACGAAGCCCAGGCGCTCCAGCCAATGGGAGAGCTTGGCGCCGAGGCTTTCGTCCACGGCAAATTCGAGAAACTCGATACCGTTGTACTCGCTGGCCTTTGGCGTCTCGAACAAGATGTCGACGTTGGTCGGCGCCGGGGTTTCCTGCGCCAGACGCTGGCGGGTTTTCTCCTCCAGGTACAGCAACGAACGCAAACCGTCGGCGGCGTTGGCCCGAGGCGGTGCGGCGCGGAAACCGTCGTTGAAGATTTCCAGCGACAGCGGCCCGGTGTAGCCACTCTTGATGATCGGTGCAAGGAAGCCCGGCAAGTCGAACTCGCCCTGACCCGGGAAGCAGCGGAAATGCCGGCTCCACTCCAGCACATCCATGGCCAGGATCGGCGCGTCGGCCATTTGCACGAAGAAAATCTTGTCGCCGGGAATCTCGGCGATGGCACTCGGATCGCCCTTGAGCGACAGCGTATGAAAGCTGTCGAGCAAGACACCGAGGCTCGGGTGATCGGCCTGTCGGACGATGTTCCACACCTGCTGCCAGGTGTTCACATGCCGACCCCAGGCCAGAGCTTCGTAACCAATGCGCAATCCGCGCGCGCCAGCGTGTTCGGCCAGCAGTCGCAAGTCATCGACTAAAATCTGTTCATCACCGATGGAGTCGGCAGAAGCGTTGCTGCACACCAACACCAGGTCGGTGCCCAGCTCCTGCATCAGGTCGAACTTGCGCTCGGCCCGCTCCAGATTGCGCGGCAAGCGGTCACGGCGGCAGCCTTCGAAATCCCGGAACGGTTGAAACAGGGTGATGGCGATCCCGAGATCGGCGCACATCTGTCTAATTTCTCGCGGGCTGCCGTCGTAGTAGAGAAGGTCGTTCTCGAAAATCTCTACACCGTCAAAACCGGCGGCGGCGATGGCTTCGAGTTTTTCCGGCAGGGTACCGCTCAAGGACACGGTGGCAATGGAACGCTGCATGTTTCGACTCCCGGTGGAGGCTTCGGCTGCTGGGAATTTGCGCCGATTTTAAAAGAGTGAGCGAATTATTGAGCTGGGCGGTGCAATGAGCAATTTAAAGTGTACTACCCAGTTAGTTTTGCGTGCGATTATCGAACACAATGGACTTTGGCGAATTGACGATTTTTTGTTCAATGCGCAACATCAACACCACATTGAGTCCGGTCATGAACCGTCCGCCTCAGTTATAACGACCCTGAACACCACATAAAAATTTCAAAAAACGGGTATACGCTCATGCGCTCATTCACCGCCTTGCTCACTCGAACCGCCGTCATCACGCCCTGCCTGGCGTCCATCCGAACCTTGCGCACCGCCGGCATCAGCGTGCCGCTCGCTGAATAACCCGTCAGCCGACGAAACCAGCCGATCAGTCCTGCGCCCACCGCCATCGATTGATCACGCGCCCTTGAAGTCCAGACGAGCTTCGCTTGTCAGTCATTGAACGGATGGCCCAGATGAATCCTACTCAAAGCTCTCGCATGGCTCCGGCCGTGAGCGCCGCCACTGGCGGCATCGGCGACAAAATCCGCGGCGCCATGGCCGTCGGCAAAACCCGTTGGGGCATGCTGGCGCTGGTGTTTTTCGCCACCACCCTGAACTACATCGACCGCGCAGCCCTCGGCGTCATGCAGCCCATCCTCGCCAAGGAAATGAGCTGGACGGCGATGGACTACGCCAACATCAACTTCTGGTTCCAGGTCGGCTACGCCATCGGTTTCGTGCTGCAAGGCCGTTTGATCGACCGGGTCGGCGTCAAGCGTGTGTTCTTCTGCGCCGTGCTGCTCTGGAGCCTGGCGACCGGCGCCCACGGCCTGGCCACTTCAGCGGTTGGTTTCATGGTCTGCCGCTTCATTCTCGGCCTGACCGAAGCCGCCAACTACCCGGCCTGCGTGAAGACCACGCGCCTGTGGTTCCCGGCTGGCGAACGCGCCGTGGCCACTGGCATTTTCAACGCCGGGACCAACGTCGGTGCGATGTTCACGCCCATGCTGCTGCCGCTGATCCTGCACGCCTGGGGCTGGCAAGCTGCGTTTCTCTGCATGGCGGCACTGGGTGGTATCTGGCTGTTGTTCTGGGGCTTGAAGTACTTCAACCCGGAAGATCACCCGAGCGTCAAACAGTCGGAACTGGACTACATCCAGAATGAAGTCGAACCGGAACAAACCCGCGTACCCTTTTCGCGAATCCTGCGTATGCGCGGCACCTGGGCCTTCGCCCTCGCCTACTCGATCACTGCACCGGTGTTCTGGTTCTACCTGTACTGGCTGCCACCGTTCCTCAATCAGCAATACAACCTGGGCATCAACGTGACCCAGATGGGCATTCCGCTGATCATCATTTACCTGACCGCCGACTTCGGCAGTGTCGGCGGCGGGATTCTGTCCTCGTTCCTGATCGGCCGCGGGGTCAACCCGATCAAGGCTCGATTGATGTCCATGTTCCTGTTCGCCTGCTGCATCATCGGCGTGATCATGGCGGCCGGATCCAGCAACCTGTGGGTCGCGGTAGCCGCGATTTCCCTGGCCATCGGCGCGCACCAGGCCTGGACCGCAAACATCTGGAGCCTGGTGATGGACTACACGCCCAAGCACATGATGAGCACGGTGTTCGGCTTCGGCGGCATGTGTGCGGCGATTGGCGGGATGTTCATGACCCAGTTGGTCGGCCACATCCTGACCATCACCAACAACAACTACACCGTGCTGTTCACCATGATTCCGGCGATGTACTTCATCGCACTGATCTGGATGTACTTCATGGCACCGCGCAAGATTCCTAACGTCACCGACTAAAAGTTCAGCGAAATACCCTGTGGGAGCGAGCCTGCTCGCGAAGACGGACTGTCATTCAACATAGACGTTGACTGACATACCGCATTCGCGAGCAGGCTCGCTCCCACAGTTTTTTATCGATGACCTTCTATTTACGGCTTTGCTGCCAGGCCGCCGCCAGCCCGCTGCAACAAATCACGGCGATGCCGATCACGGTGGTCAGGGTCGGTGTGTGGGAAAACAGCAGCCAGCCCAGCAGGCCGGCAAACACGATCTGGCAGTAACTGAATGGCGCCAGCAGGGCCGGGGCCGCAAGACGGAAGGCCTGGGTCAGGAACAGGTGCGCCGTCATCCCGCAGGCCCCCAGCGCCAGCATCATCGCGCCGTGCAGCAGGTTCGGCATCTGCCAGAAGAACGGCACCAATGCGCTCATCACCAGGGTGTTGCACAGCCCGGCAAAAAAGTTACTGGTGGTCGGGCTGTCGATCTCGCTCAGCTTGCGCGTCAGCAACTGATAGAAGCAGAAAAACAGCGCCGAGCAGAACGGCAGCAACACTGCCGGCGTGAACAAATCACCACCGGGGTGAACGATGATCAGCACCCCGATGAACCCGCAAATCACCGCCAGCCATTGCCCCCGCGTCACCCGCTCCTTCAACAACGGCACCGACAACGCAGTGACCAGCACCGGTGCCAGGAAGTTGACCGACGTGGCTTCGGCCAACGGGATGTACATCAACCCGGTGGTGAAAAACAGGCTGGTGCCCAGCAGGCACAGGGCCCGGATCAGCTGAAGCAGCGGTCGCTTCGTGCGCAATACCCGCAGCCCGGATTGCGGCAGAAAGATCCCGGCCATCAACAGGGTGTGAACCACGTAACGCGCCCACACCACCATGACAATCGGATAGAACCCGGACAGGTATTTCGATAGTGCGTCATGGCTGGAAAACAGGAAGGTTGCGAGAACGATCAGCAAAATCCCCTTGAAGGGCTTGTTGACGCCGGAAAGCGGGGTGCTGACGGTCATGAAAGCCTCTAAAGTGAAATCGGTATGTGGCGAGGGAGCTTGCTCCCGTTGGACTGCGCAGCAGTTCTGCAATGCAGCGGTGTAACTTCAACCGACGACCGCTTCACGGCCGAACGGGAGCAAGCTCCCTCGCCACAACAGCAGGTTAAATCCGCGCCAACAAGTCCCGGGTTTTATCCAAAGCCATTCGCGCCCGCTCCAACCCACTCACACCCTGCTCCAGCAGTTGCACCGTGGGAATCTCCAGGCTCAATGGAAGGTTAGCCGGCAAGCAGCGCAACAACCCCGACAAATCACAATCGCCATCACCGGGAAAACGTCGCTCGTTGCGTGCCTGACGCAAGATCTCGGCCATGTCCGCCGGCCGCGGCCCGGCAACATCACACAACTGCGCATACCGTAACCGTGAAGGCGCAACCCTGGCCAGATCTTCCAGCCGCGAACCCGAACGATCGAAGTGAAACGCGTCCACCAGCACCGCACCATTTTCGCGCCCGGCGTGCTCGACGATGCGCACCGCTTGTTCAAGATTGCGCGCGTCGGTCCAAGGCATGAACTCCAGATGCGGATGCAAACCATAAGACGTTGCCAGATCACAAAGTTCGGCAAAGTTGTCCGTCAGCCGTTGCTCGTCAGAATCGTTACCGGCCACCAGCAGCTCACTGGCACCGAATTCGGCGCCGACCGCCAGAATGTTCTCGAAGTCGGCGACGACGGTGTCCGGTTTCAGCCGCAAGATTTCAACATCCAGTACACGAATGCCGGTATCACGCAGACGCGTCAAGGTCTGGCGGCGCAGATCAACATCCGCCACCAGCGCAAAGTGATGCTCCTGCGGTGTCGCCGGCACCAGACGCAAGCCGACATGGCTGTAACCGGCTCGCGCCGCGACCTCGACCATGTCGGGCGGTGACAACTCCAGTACCGTCAGGCTGGCCAGGGAAAAGATGCGTTCGCTCATGGTCAGCCCTCGATCTGGGACGGCGCGCACGCGCGACCGGTTTCGGCGGCTTCGAGAATGGCCTCGACCAGCGCCAGGGTGCGAGCGGCATCGGCGACACTCACCAGCGGCTCGACTTCCCGACGGGCGACGCGCACGAAATGCTGCAATTGCAAACGCAGGGCTGCTTCGGTACTGAAGCGCTCCTGAGTCGACAGCAACTGTTCGTGCCAGCCGCCATCGGCCTGTGCATAGTGCCAGTGTTTGAGTTGCGGAATGCTCAACGCACCGCCGGTCCCGGCCAGCATATAGCAGGGCTGATCAGCCTGGCGCGGATACACCGGGTTCTCCCCCGAATCCAACTCCCAACTCCATGGCGCCGCGACCGCATCGGACCCGGTCAGGCTACCCAGCGCGCCGTTGTCGAACTGCAGCAGCACCGCCGCGCCATCCTCGTTGGCGAACCCGCGTATCGCGTTACTGGTAATGGCCTGAACCTGACGCACTTCTCCGCACAGGTGCCGCAGCAGATCGAGGTCGTGGATCAGGTTGGTCAACAACATCCCCGCACCGGCCTCGCGCCGCCACGCGGTCTCGAAATAGCTGTCGGGTTTGCGCAACTGCCAGAGTGCCGTGACCGTGGTCAACCGACCAAGGGCGCCACTGTGGACAAGTTCATGGGCGCGGGTGATCAGCGGGTTGTGGCGACGGTGATGACCGACCAGCACCGGAACGCCCGTGGCTTTCGAGGTCGCCACCAGTTCACGGACTTCGTCCAGGTGCACCCCGACCGGTTTTTCCAGCAACACCGGAACGCCAGCGGCGAGGCAATCGAGCGCAGTGCTGACGTGCAGATTATTCGGATTGGCGACGATGACAGCGTCCGGCTTCGCTTGCTCCAGCATCTGACAATGATCTGCGAAATACGCCACACCCCATAGCGCCGCGAGACGTGCCGCTTGCGGTCCGGGATCGGCCACCGCGCTTAAGGTGGCCTCGTCCAGGGATTTCAGATGCTGGTAATGCTGCTGACCCATGTTGCCAGCGCCGATCAGAGCGATGCGAAGGGGCGAACTCATGGTGCGGTCCTCTTGTGGTTATTGTCGGATGGGTGAATCCCAACAATTTAGAACCTAGTTCCAGATTCTTACACAAGCATCAGCAGATAGTGTTCGAACAGCGCACAGCTTTACGGACTCACGCAGATCCACTGTGGGAGCGAGCCTGCTCGCGAAAGCGGAGTGCCAGCCGACAAAGATGTTGAATGTGCCCCCCTCTTCGCGAGCAGGCTCGCTCCCACAATGGAGGGGGCGTTTGCTGGATCAGCTGAACAACTCCGACGCCAGACTCGCCGCCGACAATTCCTCGGTAAACGCCAACAACAGCGGCGCCAGCTCATGCAACCGCGCCCCCGGCATGCGCGCGCTCGGTCCGGCGATGCTGAGCACGCCGATCACTCGGCCATCAGCGGGATGGCGCACCACCGCGGCAATTGCCGAGGTGCCCACCGCCGAACTTTCCTCGACACAGGCGTAACCCTGCTCCCGCGCCAGGCGCAGGCGTTCAAGCAGTTCGATGTTGGAACGCGGCGCATTCGGCCCCAACTCCAGCGGCCGGTCCGCCGCCTGGCGCTCGACCAGCGACAAGGCCTCGGCATCGCTCATGCACGCCAGCCAGGCATGTCCTGAAGCGGTGTAGAACAGCGGCGCATCACGGCCCATGTCCGGGTCGTACCGCAGACCGGAACGGGCGCCCTGGGATTTGGCGATCCAGGTCTGCCGCTCGCCCTCGATCACACCGAGGCGCACCAGTTCGCCGGTTTCCTGCGCCAGGCGATCAAGCACCGGTTGCACGATGTCGGCGCCACTGCTCGACAGGTATCGGAACCCCATCGCCACCAGTTTGGTCGACAAGTGATAACGCAGGTTCTCTGGATTTTGCCGCACGTAACCCAGGCGGATCAGCTCGGCGAGCAGGCGGTGGGTGGCGCTTTTTGGAATATCCAGCTGCTCCGCCAGGGTCTGCATCGGCAAGCCGCGAGGGTCACTGGTGAGACTTTCAAGCACACTGAAAACACGTTCGATCTGACTGCCGGCCATGGGGACTTTCCACGCAAATTTTGCCGATTCTAGAAGACATCCCGCCGAACGCGAAATCTGGAACTGACTGTCCGATAAACGCCCGCTTTATACGTCCAGTCCTTGCTCGCTTCAATCCGTCTCTTATATTTTCTGGAACCAAATTCCAAAACAACAATACGCTGGAGCTCGAAAAATGCCTGCCGAACCGCACGTTCTTCCCGACATTGACTGCGATGTGCTGGTAGTCGGCTCCGGTGCGGCCGGGTTGTCAGCGGCGGTGACTGCGGCCTGGCATGGCCTGAAGGTCATTGTGGTTGAAAAAGATCCGGTGTTCGGCGGTGCCACGGCCTGGTCCGGTGGCTGGGCCTGGGTACCGTGCAATCCTCTGGCCCGGCGCGCCGGCATCGTCGAAAACGTGGAGTTGCCGCGCACGTACCTGAAGCATGAACTGGGCGAGCGTTACCGGCCGGAAATGATCAACGCATTCCTGGAGGCCGGCCCGCAAATGGTCGGGTTCTTCGAACAGCACACCTCGCTGCAATTCGCCGATGGCAATGCGATTGCCGACATTCATGGTGATACGCCGGGCGCCGGCACCGGTGGACGCTCGGTAATTGCCGCACCGTACGACGCACGAAAAGTCGGCAAGCTACTCAAGCGCCTGCGAAAAACCATGCGCGAAACGTCCTTCATGGGCATGCCGATCATGGCCGGCACAGACCTCACGGCGTTTCTCAACCTGACCCGCTCGCTGTCGGCAGCCTGGCATGTCACCCGGCGTTTTACCCGCCACCTGCTCGATCTCGCCGTGCATGGTCGGGCGATGCAACTGGTCAACGGCGTGGCACTGGTGGCGCGGCTGGCGAAATCCGCCGACGATCTCGGCGTGTTGCTCTGGGAGTCGGCGCCGGTCACCCAATTGCTGCGCGAGAACAATCAAGTGCGCGGCGCCGTGATCAATACGACCAAAGGGTCGATTCGCATCAAGGCGCGCAAGGCCGTGGTACTCGCAGCGGGCGGATTCGCCAATGATGTCGAACGACGCAAGGCACTGTTCCCGCGCACACCGACCGGCCGGGAGCACCTGGCCTTGCCACCCCTCGGCGTGTCCGGCGATGGCCTGCGACTGGGCGAAAGCGTTGGCGCCCAAGTGGATGCCGACCTGCAATCCCCCGTCGCCTGGGCCCCGGTTTCCCGGGTACCGCACAGCGACGGCAGCACGGGTCACTTTCCGCACATCATCGAACGCGGCAAGCCCGGGATTATCGGTGTATTGAGCAACGGCCAGCGCTTCGTCAACGAAGCCAACGGCTATTACGACTACGTGACGGCGATGGTCGCCGCGGCGCCGGCGGGCGAAGAAGTCGCCTCCTGGCTGATCTGCAGCCATGCCTTTCAACGGCGATATGGCTTGGGCATCTCTCGGCCGTTTCCCGTGCCGCTGTCATCCTTTATCCGCAGTGGCTATCTGAAAACCGGCAATACCCTTGAGGAATTGGCGTCGGCCTGCGGCATCGATCCGGACGGCTTGCGCAGCACCGTATCGGAGTACAACCGGCATGCACGCAACGGCGAAGACCCACGGTTCGGTCGTGGCACGACACCCTATAACCGCAAACAGGGTGATGCGTCGCAGCAACCCAATCCCTGTGTCGCCCCCCTCGAACAAGGGCCGTTCTACGCCGTGAAAGTCGAGCCCGGCTGCTTCGGCACCTTCGCCGGACTCAAGGTCAACCAGCACGCCCAGGTCCTCGACGATTCGGGACAAGCCATCGCCGGGCTATACGCGGCGGGTGGCGACATGGCCAGCATCATGGGTGGGCATTACCCCGCCGGCGGTATCAACATCGGTCCGGCGCTGACCTTCGGCTACATCGCCGCACGCCACATCGCAGGAATCACCGCTTACGAACAGGAGATCGACCATGCAGCACATCGTTAATGCACAGGGATTGAACATGCCAAAACTCGGCCTCGGCACCTGGCCGATGCTGGGTGACGAATGCACCCGTGCCGTGGAACAGGCCCTGGCCTTGGGTTATCGGCACATCGATACGGCGGCGGCCTACAACAACGAAGACGCGGTCGGTCAGGCACTGGTGAACAGTCCGACACCTCGCGAACAGATCCACGTGACCACCAAGGTCTGGTGGGACCAACTGCGACCCGACGCCATGCGCCATTCCATGGACCGCAGCCTCAAGGCCCTGCACAGCGATTACGTCGACTTGTTCATGATTCATTGGCCCGCCACGGACTGGGATCTGCCGCGCACCCTCGAAACCCTGGTGTCGTTCAAGGAACAAGGCCTGGCGCGCAACATCGGCGTGGCGAATTTTCCATTGCCGCTGCTGCGCGAAGTCGTCGAGGAGCTTGGCGCGCCACTGTCCGCGATTCAGGTCGAATACCACGTGCTGCTCGGACAAAACGCCTTGCTGAACTACGCCCGCCAACACGACATGGTGCTGACAGCCTACACACCACTGGCCCGTAACAAGGTGTCGGAGACCCCGGTCATTCAACAGATCGCCGCCAAACACGGTGTGCTGCCGACCCAGGTCGCGCTCAAGTGGTTGCTGGACCAACCGAACGTGGCGGCGATTCCCAAAGCCAGCAGCGACGCCAATCAACGGGCCAATCTCGCCGCACTCGACGTGCAGCTGGATGATGAGGATCGTCGTTTGATTGCCGGCTTGTCCAAGCGCGAGCGTCAGGTCAGCCCCGACTTTGCCCCGGTGTGGGATGCGTTCGACCAGTAAGCGGGAAATGGCCATGGCCGTCCCGCGACGATCGTGGCCTTACTAACCCTTACACATTTTTCCCACACCATTTTTGCCTGTGCAGTTATTCATGGATCCGGCGATACCCGCCCCATCAATCCATGAGAGACCGCAAACATGTTATGGAACAAGGCTAGACGCAGCGACAACGTAAACGACACTCGCAAGGGCAAGGATGCCCGCACACTCACAGGGAAAACCCTCGGTGCCGGACTGGCCGTGGCCGCGCTGGCGAGCGCGGGGCTTTACTCGACGCTGGGCGACACTCCGAAAACCTCCTCGCAGGAGCTTGTCCCATCCGCCGCCCTCGCCATCGAGCCCGAGAAAGATCGGCAGCTGATGTTTGTTCAATCAGTGCTGGGTGAAACCGAAGACATCTGGAAACAACTTTTTGCGCAGTCGGAACGCCACTATCCTCCGCCCACGCTGACGCTGTTTGACAAGGATGTGAGTACAGGATGTGGTTTCGCCAGTTCTGCCATCGGCCCCTTCTATTGCCCGGACAATCAACAGGTGTATGTCAACCTGGCGTTCTTCTCGAAGCTGGAGAAGCAGTTTTCTGTGGTCGGCGACTTCGCGCGGGCCTACATCATCGCTCACGAAATCGGCCATCACGTGCAGCTGGAACTGGGACTTTCCGACCCGCTCGAAAAAGCCCTGCGGGACAAGAAACCCGCCACTGGCGATGGAGGCCTGGAGGTGCGCGGGGAATTGCAGGCCGATTGCCTGGCCGGGGTCTGGGCACATCACGCGCAGCAGCGCCTGGACTGGCTGGAACCTGGTGATATCGAGGCTGCATTGCATGCCGCGACAGTGTTCGGTGACGATTACCTGCAACGCTCCAAGACCACTGGCGTGCGACCAGAGACATTCAGCCACGGCACCTCACAGCAGCGCGTGAACTGGTTCAAAAGCGGTTTTGACACAGGCCGCACAGACGCTTGCGACACCTTCGCCGCCGTAGACCTGTAGGACCCGCCGATCACCGAAACCACGGATATCACACCCTGCGCAGAACCCGCAGCGCTCAAGGCTGTCTGACGACCGGACTGGCGCCGCTCCCCCTGAGCAGCAACACTCATCGCACGCTTCTTTACCTGGAACGAAAGAGGATTCCCACATGCTATGGAAAAAAGGCCGACGCAGCGACAACGTGGTCGATGCCCGTGGCGATGATGTCGGCGGCGGGGGCGGCGGGATGCGCTTCGGGGGCGGCAAGGGCCTGAGCCTGACGGCAATCCTTCTGATTGTCGGGATCGGCTGGATCACCGGCCAGGACCCGATGCAAATACTCGGCGAGCTGACGGGCCAGATGGGCGAGCAATCGGCACCGGCCACCAACCAGACCCGCAAGGCGCCACCGGCCAATGATGAAGGGGCGGAATTCGTCCGTTCGATCCTCGGCGATACCGAAGACACCTGGCGGCAGATTTTCCAGCAGGCCGGTCGTCAATATAAAGACCCGACCCTCGTGCTGTTCAGCAATCGCGTCAACTCGGCCTGTGGCATGGCGACGTCGGCGACGGGTCCGTTCTATTGCCCGGCGGATCAGAAGGTCTATCTGGATACGAGTTTCTTCCAGGAGATGTCACAACGCTTTGCCGCCGCCGGAGACTTTGCCCAAGCCTACGTGATTGCTCACGAAGTCGGACACCACGTACAGACCTTGCTCGGCGTTTCCGCGAAAATCCAGGCAGCCCGCCAGCAGGGCCGGCAAATGGAAGGCGATGGCGGCCTGCTGGTTCGTCAGGAATTGCAAGCCGACTGCCTGGCCGGGGTCTGGGCCAACAATGCGCAGCAGCGACTGAACTGGCTGGAGCCGGGTGATATCGAAGAAGCACTGAACGCGGCAAATGCCATCGGCGACGATCGATTGCAGCAACAGGGTCAAGGCCGCGTGGTGCCTGACTCGTTTACCCATGGTACGTCGGCGCAACGGGTGCGCTGGTTCAAAACCGGATTCGCGCAAGGCCAGGTTGGCCAGTGCGATACCTTTGCGGCGAAAAATCTGTAAATGAAAAAATGGTTGTTGGTGTTGCTGTTCACTTGCGCAAGCCCTCTGACAAATTCTTGGGCCACCGAGCATGGGGTCAAGGAGCTCAGCCCGGGACGCCTGTTGTTGAAATCCGGCGAAATGGCGGTAGGTCTCGGCCCCGCGCCGGCAAAGATCGAACGGGTATTGATCATCGTCCACGGTCGCTTGCGCAATGCTCAAACCTACCTCAAAAGCGGCGAACACTCGGCAGAACTGGCAGGGCAAAGTGCATCGACCCTGGTGATCGCCCCGCAATTTCTCAATGAAGCCGATGTCGCGCTGCACCCGGTGGCCGAGACGGTTTTACGCTGGCAAGGCAACGAATGGATGGCCGGCGGTGAGTCCACCGCACCGTTTCGTCTGAGCTCCTACGAGGCACTGGACGAAATCGTCGCCCGCTTGAGTGATCGCAAGCAGTTTCCGGATGTGAAAAAAATCGTGATCGCCGGTCATTCCGGTGGTGCTCAAGTGGTTCAGCGCTACGCTTTGCTGGGCCACGACCAACCCGCCGTGCAGGCCGCTGGCGTGCAGGTGCGCTACGTCATCGCCAATCCGTCTTCTTATGCGTATTTCGATGAGCGTCGACCGGTGGCCTTCAATCACGCCGGATGCCCGGACTTCAACCGCTGGAAGTACGGACTGACAGATTTGCCCGCCTATGCCGAAGGACAAAGTGCCGCGCAATTGCAGGAAAAATACCTCAAGCGCGACATTGTTTATCTACTGGGGCAACAGGACACCGACCCCAATCACCCGGCGCTGGATAAAAGCTGCGAGGCCAAGGCACAAGGCCCGAATCGATTGGCGCGGGGGCGTTTTTACTTCAATTATCTGAAGCGCCTGCAACCGCAAGGGTTGAAGCAGCAGCTGATCGAAGTGCGCGGGGTGGGACATGACGGGGATGGGATGTTTACCTCGCCGGAGGGGCAGAAAGCATTGTTTGGGCAGTAAGATTTTAGGTGTTTGATCTGACGCCATCGCGGGCAAGCCCGCGATGAGGCCCTCAAGCCGAAAGCATTGCCCGCAACGCCCCACAATCCGCCGCATGCCAATCCGTCAATTCCGGCCACGGATTATCCGGCAAATTCACCAACACCGTCCGCGTGCCCGCCGCACGCCCGCAATCCAGATCGAAGCGATAATCGCCGACCATCACCATCTCGCTGGTCGACACATTCCAGGCCTCGGCCAGTTTCAGCAAACCACCGGGATGCGGTTTTGGCGGTGCTTCATCGCGACCGAGCACATCCTCCACGGCGAAGCAGTCGGCCAGGCCGATGGCCTCCAGGGTGACATGCGCCAGCTCACGGGCATTGCGCGTGAGAATACCCAGTCGATAGCCACGTCCGGCCAGCTCACGCACCAGCTCCACGGCACCCGGCGCCGGCTTCGAGCCCAGCGCCAGATCCCGCTCGTGTTCCAGAAGCCACGCGTGCTTGGCTGCGGCTTCATCGGCCGGCAACGCCGCGAGATGAGTCAGGATGTCGTGATCCGCCGGGATCGCCAGGGCCACGCGAATCGCCGCGAAGTCATGCACGGCCACCGTCAGGGTGCCGTCCATGTCGAACACCCAATGACGCACGTCGGCCAGGCTCATGCCCAATCCTTGCGATGGCGAATCAGGCCTTCCTGGGTGACCGAAGCCACCAGTTGCCCGGCACGGTTGAACACGCTGCCGCGGGAGAACCCGCGGGAGTTGCCGGCCCACGGACTGTCCATGGCGTACAGCAACCAGTCATCGGCACGCAGGTCGGCATGGAACCACAGCGCATGATCGAGGCTGGCGACCTGCATGTCCTTGTGCCAGACCGATTTGCCATGGGGCTGCATCGAGGTGGTCAACAGTCCGAAATCCGAGGCGTAGGCCAGTAAATATTTGTGCAGCGCCGGAGAGTCGGCCAAGGCACCATCGGCACGAAACCAGACGTACTTGATCGGATCCGAGGGTTGCGGGTTGTAGGGATCTTTCTCGGTGATTGGCCGAAATTCGATCGGCTTGGGGCACAGCAGCTTTTCGCGCATTTTTTCCGGGATCAGGTGCGCGCGCTGCTGGGTCAGCTCCAGTTCCGATGGCAGGTTTTCCGGCCCGACCACTTGCGGCATCTCGCTCTGGTGCTGGAAACCCTCTTCGTCGTACTGGAACGAGGCGCTGCAGGTGAAGATCGGATGCCCCTTCTGGATCGCCGTCACCCGGCGCGTGCTGAAACTGCCGCCGTCGCGGACCCGATCAACCTGATACACCACCGGCAACCCGGCATCGCCCGGACGCAGGAAGTAACCGTGCATCGAATGCACGTGGCGCGTTTGTTCAACGGTCTGACTGGCCGCCGACAACGACTGGCCGAGCACCTGACCGCCGAACAACTGACGAAAGCCCAGGTCCTGGCTGCGGCCACGGAACAGGTTTTCTTCGATCGGCTCCAGGGTCAGCAGGTCCACCAGATCATCCAACACTTGGCTCATTCAGACTCTCCTCACACAACGCAATGCCGCGCAGTCTTGGCTGCGTCGGTCGATTCAGTTTCTGGCCCGTGCCAACATGAGGGCCATTGTAAACGTCCGTGCCAGGTTATCCATGCAAGGTTTGCAGCCATTGTTCACGGCTGATGCGATACAACACGTGATGACGCAGCGGATGATCGACGGCGAGCTTCGGATGCTCGAAGTCATCGGCAGGGTCATGGTGCATGCCGATGGCCTGCATGACCTTCTGCGAAGGCAGATTGTTGTCAGCGGTGAACGAGACGATTTCGCTCAGCGGCAATCGGTCAAAGCCACAACGCAGAGCGGTCCATGCCGCTTCGCTGGCATAGCCAAGCCCCCAGTGTTGCCGCGCCAGGCGCCAGCCGATCTCGATGGCCGGGGTGAAAGGCGCGTCGAACCCGACCACGCCAAGCCCGGTAAAACCGATGAACTGGCCCGTGTCCTTGCGCTCCAGCGCCCAGAGGCCGAAGCCGTGCTCGGCAAAATGACCTCTGATCCGCCCAATCAATGAAGCGCTTTCCAGGCGACTCAAGGGCGCCGGAAAATAACGCATGACCTGTGGATCGGCACACATCGCCGCAAACTCCGGCAGATCCTCGTCGCGCCACTGGCGCATCAACAGTCGCGCACTCTCGAGCTTCAGTATCGGCTCCATCGTCCCTCCGCCCTCCGTCTGGATGTCGCAAGTCTACAACGCTGGTAGGATCCTTCACTCATTCCTATATGAAATCACTATGCCCCTGCCGCTGATCTATCACGAAGACTACAGTCCCGAGTTCCCGGCGGATCATCGCTTCCCCATGGACAAGTTTCGCCTGCTGCGCGATCACCTGGTAGACAGCGGCCTGACCTGCGACGCCGACCTGCTGCGTCCGGAACTGTGCCCGTCGGAGATTCTCGCCCTCGCCCATGACCCTTCGTATATCGAGCGCTACATGGGTGGCGAACTTTCCCGCGAGGATCAACGGCGCCTGGGCCTGCCCTGGAGCGAAGCCCTGGCCCGGCGCACGGTGCGGGCGGTTGGCGGCTCCTTGCTGGCGGCCGAGCAGGCGCTGCAGCATGGCCTGGCCTGTCATCTGGCGGGCGGTACACACCACGCGCACTACGACCACCCGGCAGGTTTTTGCATCTTCAATGACTTGGCGGTGATCAGCCACTTCCTGCTGGAAAGTGGCCGGGTGAACCGGGTATTGATCTTCGATTGCGATGTCCACCAGGGCGACGGCACAGCGCGCATCCTGCACAACACCCCGGAAGCAGTGACCGTTTCCCTGCATTGCGAGAAGAACTTTCCTGCACGCAAGGCCGAAAGTGACTGGGACATCCCGTTGCCCAATGGCATGGGCGATGCCGATTACCTCAAGGTCGTCGACGATGCACTCAACTATCTGCTGCCGCTCTACCAACCGGATCTGGTGCTGTACGACGCCGGAGTCGATGTGCACAAAGATGACGCGCTGGGCTACCTGAAACTGACCGACCAAGGCGTCGCCGCCCGCGATGAAAGCGTGATGCGCCATTGCCTGGGCCGGGATATTCCGGTGGTCGGAGTGATCGGCGGCGGCTACAGCAAGGACCGCAAGGCTCTGGCCCGCCGCCACGGCATTCTCCATCACAGCGCGGAGCGGGTCTGGCAGTCATCAGGTTGTCATTGAGTTGTGGATGCTTTACCCACAATGCCTGTGGAGCTGCCTGTGGATAACCTGAGCGAAAGGGACTACAGGCCTTACTGACCATGGGCTACAGGGTGATGGTTGTTTTTTGACCAATCGCAATAACAGCAATGAAACCTTTGTGGGAGCGAGCCTGCTCGCGAAGGCGGCAGCCCATCCAACCATGATGCGTCTGACACACCGCTTTCGCGAGCAGGTCGAAACGTCGCACCGTCGCTCCCACAAGGATCTGGGCTGTTAGAATGCCCGGCTTCATTGGCCATCACCGCAGCGCTCCCCATGACCCGATCCTCGACCGCCTCCCCTTCCCACGTCGCCATCATCGGCGGCGGCCCCGCCGGTCTGATGGCGGCTGAAGTGTTGAGCCAGGCCGGGATCAAGGTCGACCTGTACGACGGCATGCCTTCGGTGGGGCGCAAATTCCTCCTGGCCGGTGTCGGCGGCATGAATATCACTCACTCCGAAGCCTACCCGGCGTTCCTCTCGCGCTACGCCGAACGTGCCCCACAGATTGCGCCGTTGCTGCGGGGTTTCGGGGCCGATGCGCTATGTCAGTGGATTCATGATCTGGGCATCGAGACCTTTGTCGGCAGCTCCGGCCGGGTGTTTCCAACCGACATGAAAGCCGCGCCACTGCTGCGTGCCTGGCTCAAGCGCCTGCGCGACAGCGGTGTAGTTATCCACACCCGTCACCGTTGGCTGGGTTGGGATGAACTCGGCGCCTTGCGTATCGACAGCCCCGATGGCGAGAAAACCGTTCAAACAGACGCCACCCTGCTCGCCCTCGGTGGCGGCAGTTGGGCACGCCTGGGCTCGGATGGTGCGTGGATGCTGCCACTGGAGCAGCGCGGCGTAGGGCTGGCGCCGTTGCAACCGAGTAATTGCGGCTTCGAGGTGCAGGCCTGGAGCGAATTGATGGTCAGCAAATTCGCCGGCGCACCGTTGAAAAACATCGCCATCGGTTTGAACGACGACATTCCACGATTGGGTGAATGTGTGATCACCGCCACCGGCATAGAAGGCAGTCTGATTTACGCCCTGTCGGCACCGATTCGCGAAGCCATAAACCTGCACGGCTGCGCGACTCTCCATATCGATCTGTTGCCGGGCCGGCCTGTGGATAAAGTCCAGGCCGCGCTCAGCAAACCGCGCGGCTCACGCTCGATGGCCAAGCATCTGCACAGTCAACTCGGAATCGACGGCGTGAAGGCCGCCCTATTGCGAGAGCTGACATCTGCCGAAACCTTTGCAGACATGACGTTACTGGCCATTGCGATCAAGGCATTGCCTCTGACCCTGGTGAAAACCCGTCCATTGGACGAAGCGATCAGCAGTGCTGGCGGCGTGATGTTCGAATCGATGGATGAACGCTTGATGCTCAAGCCACTGCCCGGCGTGTTCTGCGCAGGGGAAATGCTCGATTGGGAAGCGCCGACGGGAGGCTATCTGCTGACCGCGTGTTTTGCCAGTGGGCGTGCGGCGGGGTTGGGGATGGTGGAGTGGTTGCAGCGCAAGAGCTGAAGACCGCGCCGCCCTCATCGCCAGCAGGCTGGCTCCCACAGGTTTTTTGTGAACGACA
>NZ_JBSVWS010000029.1:0-43784 GCF_054071155.1 Pseudomonas sp. SDO5532_S415
ATACCAACCGAATCTAAGGCGGTAGGATTTACCTACAACATAGAATCTCCCACAGAGTTTTGGGTCGCGGCACAAATATTTGTCACACCCGACTCACTGTGGGAGCGAGCCCGCTCGCGAAGGCGTCAGACCAGACAACACAATTTTTCAGGCCTCATCCAACGGCACACGCACAATCAGAGTCGTACCCTCATCCAACGCACTCTCAAGCAACAACTGCCCACCCATGATCAGCACCCGTTCACGCATGCCGACCAATCCAAAGGATGTCGACCTACCCTCTGTAACGACAAATCCTACGCCATCATCGCTAACCGTCAGGCACAACTCGTCGTGTTCAAGGGCCAGCGTCAGTTCCACAGTATGCGCCTGGGCGTGACGCATGACATTGGTCAGCGCTTCCTGAAGGATTCGAAACAGACCAATCGCCTTGGCATCGCTCAGTACCGGCAAATTGTCCGGCACCTGCACCAGGCACGGAATCTGCGTACGCGCCTCGAAGCGGCGGGCCTGCCACTCGATGGCCGATGCAATGCCGGCATCGAGAATCGGCGGACGTAACGCCGTCGCCACATCACGCACCAACTGGAACAGCTGGGCGATCAAGCGCTTCATGCTGTTCAAGCGTTCGTGCAACCCGGGATCGAGTTGCGCGTAGGCCAGTTCGCACATGGACGTTTCCAGCTTGAGCACGGTCAGCATCTGACCCAGCTCGTCGTGAACTTCCCGGGCAATGCGGGCCTTTTCCTCTTCGCGTACGCTTTCCAGGTGCGCGGACAACTCCCGCAGTTGCTCCCGGGAGCTGGCCAGTTCCAGTTCGATGCGTTTGCTTTCGCTGATGTCCCAGACAATTCCGTCCCAGACGTAGGCACCGTCCTCAAGCTGCCGGGTAATGGCCTTGATTTCCGCCCAGCGCTGCTCCCCTTGGCGCGTGAGAATTCGCCCTTGCCACGACCAGTCGCTGTCGGTGTCCAGCGCATGATCCTGAGTCTGGTGATAACTGGCCTTGTCGTCCGGATGCACCAGGCTGCGCAGGCCTTTGTCACGGTGGGCCAAGGTGGCCGGCGAATAACCCACCAGACTTTCACTGCCCTCACTGATGTAGGCAAAGTCGATCTGGCCTGTCACCGGCGCCCGCTCCAGGCGAAAGACCAGTCCGGGAACATTCGCTGCGATCCCTTGCAGCCGAGCTTCACTTTCCTGCAAAGCGGCCAGGGCGCGACGGCGGTCGGTGACGTCGGTGAGGTAGACCACCAGATACTCACCACCGCGAAAACGCAGGAAGCTCAGCGAGACGTCCGTCGGCAGGATGCTGCCATCGGCTCGCAAGCAATTGGTTTCGAAGCTTTGGGGCGACTCGTCGCTGGCCCGGGCGCGTTTCCACAGGTTCAACCAGCGATCCATGTGCAGGCCGGGCTCGAAGTCGATCAAAGGCCGGTCGATGATCCCGCCCGGCGGATACCCCAGCATGGTCTCGGCCGCACGGTTGGCGTAGCGCACGTGACTGTCCCAGTTGACCCAAAGGATGCCGACGGTGCTCTGGTCGATGGAAAACTGCGTGAGTCGTAACGCCTCCTCGCTGGCGGCACGCAAGGCTATGTCTTCCTGCGCCGCCGCCAGTCGCTGCTCCAGACTGTGCTGTTGGCGGCGCTGCCAGAACACGATGGCCATGCAGCTCAGTGCCAGTACCAACAGCAGCAGGCAGAGGTTTTGCCAAAAGCCTGGAGACTCGGTGAGTTTTGGGTACTTGGGTTGCAGCCACTGGTTGTGAAGGTTTTCCAGATCCTTGGCCGGAATAGCCCGCAATGCGCTTTCGACGATACCCGCCAGCTCCGGCTTGTCGCGCCGGGTGGCCACCCTCAGCAATTGCGGCAAGCCGATGTCACCCACTACCACCAATCCGGCGAACTCCGGCTCGATAGAGAGTCGCCCCAACTGCGCCTCATCGACCACCGCGTAACCGGCTTGCTGGCTCAACAAGAGTTGCAACGCCTGACGCTCCATCGGAACGCCCTGGAGGTTGAGGTGTGGATAGTTGCCGCGCAGGTAATCGGCGGTGGCACTGGGCATGCGCACGGCGACACGGGTCTGGCTGTCGAGTTTTTCCAGTTCCACCGTCCCGGTGCTTTTCTGGTCGCTGACCACCAGTTGCGGTACCCGCATATACGGATCGGAGAACTGCCACAGACGTAATCCGCCGGGGGTCTGGGTCAGCCCGGGCGCGATGTCGATTTCACCCGCGCGCGCCGCCGCTTCCAACTGTTCAATGTCGGGAAAGTTGCGCCAGCTCAGCTCGACCTTAAGCGCCTTGGACAGCCATTTCATCAGCTCGACGTTGACCCCTGACAAACGCTGCAGGCGGCGATCGTATTGCGCATAGGGCGCTTGCAATACCAGCCCCACTCGTAGCTCGCTTTGCTGCGCCAGCCACTGCTGTTGTTTGGGCGACAGGACGGCAACATGCGCCGGCGGCGCGGCCGCCGCCCAGCCCATCAAGGGAAACCATAAACAGCCGATAACCCACAGGCAGCGAAAACGCATCATCGAACTCTCACACACTGACAAATACTGACCAACCCATTAGGCTGCCGGAATAACTTCTGGCCTGGAATATCCGATGCCCCCTGTCTACCGCCTGGCACTGCCAGCATTGTGCCTGTCGCTGATTCTGCCATGGGCTTTTTCCGTTAAGGCTGCCGACCCGGCACCTGCCGCCCCGGCTGAAGCCACAGAAAAGGCCGCCGAAGAAAAACCGGTGGAACGTCAGCCGCTGCCTGAGCGTAGTCAGGAAGAAGCAGCAGCACTTGAGCGAAAAATCCCGGCCCAGCAACAGCAACAACTGCAGGCGGGCAGCGACAGCTTCCTGGCCTTGTGGAAGCCGGCCAACACCGCCGAACCCAAAGGCGCGGTCATTATCATCCCGGGCGCTGGCGAAACCGCTGACTGGCCGCAAGCAATCGGTCCGTTGCGGCGCAATTTGCCGAATGCCGAGTGGAGCAGCCTGAGTATCACCTTGCCGGACTTGCAAAGCGATGCCATTGCACCACGCGTTGTCGAGGTGCCGCCAGCGCCTAAAACACCGGATGTCGGCAGCAAGGACTCGACCACCGCGGCCCCCATCGAACAGGCGGCCGGCGGTGAAGCAGACGTAGTCGACAAGCCTGTCGCCGAAACCAGCGAAGAACAGTCGAAGGCCGACGCTGAGCGGATCTTTGCCCGTATCGACGCAGCCATCGCGTTCGCCGAACAGCAAAGCGCTCGCAGCATCGTCGTACTGGGGCATGGCACCGGCGCATATTGGGCCGCGCGCTACCTGAGCGAAAAGCAACCGTCGCAAGTCGAGCGGTTCCTCATGGTCGCCGCGCAGACACCCACTCAGGCAAAACCGGAACTGGACGAACTCGCGCCGAACCTGAAACTGCCAACCGCAGACATTTTCTATATGGACAAACCGCTGGATCGCAACGCGGCGCTGGCCCGGTTGCAAGCGAGCAAACGCTTGAAAACCTCGGCATTCAGCCAGGTATCGCTCAAGGCGTTGCCGGGTGATAACAAGGCACAGCAGGAGCAGTTGGTTCGCCGGGTGCGGGGTTGGCTGAATCCGCAGGGTACGGCGGACTGATAGACCGGGTCGCCCCATTCGCGAGCAGGCTCGCTCACACATTCGATCTTCTGACACTGGAGATCAAATGTGGGAGCGAGCCTGCTCGCGAAAGCGGCATCACGAACGACACAAATCTACCCCGCTAACGGAAATCCCGCCGCTGACGAATCAACGTATAGGCACTATGCAACTCCCGGGTCTTCTCGGTTGCCTCCCGCACCTGGGACGCCGTCGCCCCACTGCCGGCAATCTTGTCCGGATGATGACGGCTGAGCAGACGCCGATAGGCGCGCTTGATCTGCGACGGCTCACTGGTTGCGGACACACCCAACAGGCGCAGTGCGTCCTGATAAGTCACGGCATTGCTGACCTGTGGACGCTTATGCGGCTCATAGTCCGTCGCCAACGCCTGCACCTGATGCGGCGTCCAGCCCAGCCATTTGCCCCACTGAGCGATCAGTTCTCGCTCACTGGTGCCTGCCCGGCCATCGGCCCAAACCATCCGCCAACAGGCACGCAACACCCCTTCGGCCGCATGGGGCTGGGCACTCAGGCGACGCAAGTAGCCGCGTAACCGGTCGTTGCCCGACTTGCCGCGATTGAACGCGGCAATCGCCCGACGCTGAGCCGGCTCGTTCATTTCCAGCGCGCGCATTTCCTGACGCGCCTGCTGGATATGACCATCAACCACTCGCCCGTCGCACTTGGCCAAACGCCCCAGCAAGACGAACAGCAATTCATCGTTGCGCAGTACAGGACGGCCACCGAGTTTTTCACGCAGATGCGCCCAGCTTTGCAAGTGCAGGCGTCGATCCAGCGCCTGCCCCAACAAGGCACCGAGCATGGCCCCCGGAATGCTGGCAATGGCAAAGCCCGCTCCGGCTCCGATCAGAGTCCCTGGCCACAACATGTCAGCGTCTCGCTTCGATCAGGGCTTGCGCTTCAGCCAGGCGCTCGTGAGTGCCGACATCGACCCACTGCCCGTTCAGGCGCTCACCGGACACCTGCCCGTTCGCCATTGCAGTACGCAGCAACGGTGCCAGCTTGAAAGCCCCGGCAGAGCACCCTTCGAACAATTGCGGATGCAGCACGGCGATGCCGCTATACGTCAGGTTGGCGGCTCCGGGCTCACCGTCAGAGACCTGGCCGTCGATCAACTGGAAATCCCCGGTCGGGTGATGGGCCGGGTTGTTGACCAGCACCAGATGAGCAAGGCCGACAATCGGCTGATGCAGCACACTGAAATCGTAATCGGTCCAGATATCGCCATTGACCACGACAAAAGCCTCGTCGCCCAACAACGGCAACGCACGGAAAATCCCGCCACCGGTTTCCAGCGGCTCCCCTTCCGGCGAATACCGGATGCTCACGCCATAGTGCGAACCATCACCCAGATAGTCCTCGATCTGCTGACCGAGCCAGGCATGATTGATCACGATTTCGGTAAACCCGGCATCGGCCAGCGCGCGCAGGTGGTATTCGATCAGCGGAACCCCGCCTGCACGTACCAGCGGTTTTGGCGTGGTCAGGGTCAGCGGGCGCATGCGCTCGCCTTTGCCCGCCGCCAGAATCATCGCCTTCATGCCTTCACCCCGGCCCGCAGACTGGCCAGCAACACATCCAGTTCCGCCAGTTCAGGGCGGCGTGCGATCACGGCTTCTATATAAGCGAAGAAGCGTGGCACATCGCTCAGATAGCGCGGTTTGCCATCGCGATGGCAGATGCGGGCGAAAATGCCGATCACTTTCAGGTGACGCTGCACGCCCATCAGGTCACTGGCGCGCAGGAAGTCTTCGAAATCCGGCTGCACCGGAATATCCAGCGCCGCGGCCTGCTGCCAATAACTTTCCAGCCAGCCGCGTACGCGTTCTTCGGGCCAGCTGAGGAATGCATCCTTGAACAGGCAAGTCACGTCGTAGGTCACCGGGCCATACACCGCATCCTGGAAATCCAGCACACCGGGATTCGGCTGGCTGAGCATCAGATTGCGCGGCATGTAGTCGCGGTGCACCAGGACCTTCGGCTGGGCGAGAGCACTGTCGATCAGCAGATCGCTGACCTGTTGCCAGAGTACTTGCTGCGCCGCATCGAACTCGATGCTCAGCTCACGCTTCACATACCACTCGGGGAACAGTTCCAGTTCCCGGCGCAGCAGTGCCACATCATAGCTCGGCAGCGGAGCCACCATCGGCAACTGCTGAAAAGCCAATAGCGCTTGCAGGGCATCATTGAACAAATCTTCGGCGTTTTCGCTGTCGATCACGTCCAGATACGTCTTGTTGCCCAGGTCATTGAGCAAAAGAAAACCGCGCTCGAGATCTTCGGCATAAATTTTCGGCACATTTATTCCGGATTTCGCCAGCAAAAAAGCGATATCCACGAAAGGTTTGCAGTTTTCCTGCGGGGGCGGCGCATCCATGACGATAAAACTTTTATCCGCGCCCTCCCAACGAAAATAACGCCGAAAACTCGCGTCGCTACTGGCCGCGGTCAATGTGGCCGGGGGTATGGCACCCCAACCCTGTTCTGCAAAAAGGATCGCCAATTGTTCATCGAGCCAAACTTTCAGGTGTTGCAAACGTACATCTTGGTCAGGCATTGCAAGGGTCTCCGACGGCGCTAGCCGTCAAGCGGGTCATGCTTTATTATCCAGCATCTTTTTCAGACCATCGAGAGGCGTGCGGCCCACACCGCGGGCAGATGGCACGCAGGAAGCCCGGACTAATAAGATGGCATTGAAATCCCCCGCGTTTCGTAAAAAATTTCCGTTGTTGGTAACCGGCAGTCTGCTGGCCTTGCAACCACTAGCCACTTCCTTCGTGGTCGCCGCGGAACAGTATGACTGCTCAGTCTCTGCTTCGGGTGCCTGGGACTGTGCGCCTAAAAAACCGGCGGCAGCCTTGCCTCCGCGTCCCGTCCATGACGGTAGTGCAGTCAGCGCTACCGGCGAGGCTGCGGCACAGGATGGCTCCAGTGAAGACACTGGCGCCAAGCCCGTGCTGGTTACCGAGTCCAAGGGCCGCGGCCTGAAGTCCCGTAGCGAAGACTACAGCCACCTCGACTGGGTTCCCCGCGAACAACTCACTGCAGCACAGCTGGCCGAAACCGGTCCTTACTGCTCTGGTTCCTATATCGAACCGATTCGTCCTGGCATGAATGACAAGACGAGTAAAAGTGACGCGCCAACCTTTATCGGCGCAAAAGCCTCTCGCTATAAGCAGGATGAGCAAGTCGCTACCCTGGCCGGTGACGTGGTCATGCGCCAGGGCAGCATGCAGGTCGAAGCCGACGAAGCCAACCTTTACCAGGCCGAGAGCCGTGGCGAACTGGCCGGCAACGTGCGCATCCGCGACAACGGTGCGCTGATCGTCGGCGACCATGCCGACGTGCAACTCGATACCGGTGAAGCCAAGGTCGACAACGCTGAATACGTGATGCACAAATCCCGTATCCGCGGTAACGCGCTGTACGCCAAACGTGCCGAGAACGCGATCATCCGCCTCAAGGACGGTACGTACACCACGTGCGAACCGAACAGCAACGCCTGGCAGCTCAAGGGTAATAACATCACCCTGAACCCGGCCACGGGCTTCGGTACTGCGACCAACGTGACCCTGCGGGTCAAGGACTTCCCGGTCCTGTATACGCCGTACATCTACTTCCCGATCGACGACCGCCGTCAGTCCGGTTTCCTGCCGCCGACCATCGGCAGCGGCAGCGATACTGGCTTCCTGCTCGTCACGCCGTACTACTTCAACCTGGCACCGAACTACGATGCCACGTTGTATCCGCGCTACATGAGCAAGCGCGGCCTGTTGATGGAAGGCGAATTCCGCTACCTGACCAAATCCACGGAAGGTCAGTTCGGCGCCGCGTACCTCAACGACGAAGACAACGAGCGCGAACTGCAGAGCGACTACGACAAAACGCGCTACATGTACAACTGGCAACACAAGGGCGGGCTCGATTCGCGCGTCTTCACGCAAGTCGACTACACCAAGATCAGCGATCCTTACTACTTCCAGGATTTGCAGACCGACCAGATCGGTGTGAAGAGCGCCGACTACGTGAACCAGCAAGGTTCTGTCAGCTATCGCGGCGACAGCTACACCGCTCGTATCAACGCCCAGGCTTATCAACTGGCGACCGTGTCGAACATCACGCCGTATGACCGCTTGCCGCAGATCACTTTCGATGGTGCCCTGCCGTATCATCCAAGCGGCCTGGACTTTACGTACAACACTGAAATCGTACGATTCGACCGGGACCTGAGAAACGGCAGCTTTACCGATGAAGACGGTAACGTCGAGCCACGTCTGGATACCAACGTTCAAGGCCTGGCGCGCGCCAACGGTGATCGCCTCAACCTTGCACCGGCCGTCGCCCTGCCGCTGGAGTGGACTTATGGCTTCCTGAAGCCAAAACTCAAGTACCAGTACACGCAGTATGATCTGGACCTGGACAGCATCGGCAAAGCTCAGATTGACGCGATGACTCCTGAACAGAGAAAGCTCAATGGCGACTTTGGCAGCAGCCAGAGCCGTGGCGTACCGATCGCCAGCATCGACAGTGGCCTGTATTTCGACCGCAATACCCAATGGTTCGGCAAGAACTATCGCCAGACCCTTGAGCCTCGCCTGTTCTATCTCTATGTGCCCGAGAAGGACCAGGAAGACATTCCGGTGTTCGATACCGGCGAATACACCTTCAACTATGCATCGCTGTTCCGCGACAACCGCTTCTCAGGCTCCGACCGTGTCGGCGACGAGAACAAACTGTCGCTGGGCGTGACCAGCCGCTGGATCGAAGACAACGGTTTCGAGCGTCAACGCATCAGTGTCGGTCAGGCTTTGTACTTCAAGGATCGCGAAGTCCAACTGCCGGGTATCGATGCCAAGACCCGCGAAGACGCGCACTCCGACGTATCCCCTTATGCGCTGGAATACGAATACCGCTGGAACCGCGATTGGCGCGCGACCGCCGATTACAACTGGGACCCGGACAGCCGCAGCCCTCGCTCGGGCAGCGCGATGTTCCACTACCAGCCTGAAGACAACCCGAACAAGGTCATCAACGCCGGCTATCGCTATCGTAATGACCAGATCCGCTACGACCAGAACACCGGTCAATGGCAAGTGGGCGGCGGTGACTACGGCGTTCCCGGCCAGCCTGGCTACGTGAAGGATTACTACAAGATCCAACAGCACGACTTCTCGGTGATCTGGCCGATCGTGCCGCAATGGAACGCCATCAGCCGTTGGCAGTACGACTACAACCGCAACCGTACGCTGGAAGCCTTCGGTGGTTTCGAGTACGACAGCTGCTGCTGGAAACTGCGCCTGATCAACCGTTACTGGGTTTCCTATGACGAATTCAGTCAGGAAGCACCGCAAAACGAAAAAGGCGACCATGGCGTCTTCCTCCAAATTGTTCTGAAGGGACTCGGCGGCCTCACCGGCGCCAAGGTAGAGAGCTTCCTCGACAAAGGCATTCAAGGTTATCGTGAACGTGAAGACCAAGCTTTCTGATTGTCTGCGCCCGCTGTTGCTGGGCGCGCTGTTCCTGGGTACCGCGGCCAACGCCGCGGTACAGTCCATCGATAAAGTGGTGGCGATCGTCGACAACGACGTGGTCATGCAGAGCCAACTGGACCAGCGCGTCCATGAAGTTCAGCAAACCATCGCCAAGCGCGGTACTGCCGTGCCGCCGGCCAGCGTACTGGAGCAACAGGTGCTTGAGCGCCTGATCGTCGAGAACCTGCAACTGCAGATCGGCGAACGCTCCGGCATCCGCATTACCGATGAAGAACTGAACCAGGCTGTCGGCACCATCGCCCAGCGCAACAACATGACGGTCGATCAGTTCCGCCAGGCCCTGACTCGTGACGGCCTGTCTTATGACGACGCACGTGACCAGATCCGTCGCGAGATGGTTATCAGCCGTGTGCGCCAGCGCCGAGTGGCCGAGCGCATCCAGGTGTCTGAGCAAGAGGTGAAAAACTTCCTGGCTTCCGACCTTGGCAAGATGCAGCTGTCCGAAGAGTTCCGCCTGGCCAACATCCTGATTCCTACGCCGGAAAGCGCCAACTCCGACGCAATTCAGAATGCCGCCAAGCAGGCTGACGCGGTTTACCAGCAGCTCAAGCAAGGCGCCGACTTCGGTCAGTTGGCCATCGCCAGGTCCGCCAGCGAAACGGCACTGGAAGGTGGCGACATGGGCTGGCGTAAAGCCGCTCAGCTGCCACCCCCATTCGATCGCCTGCTGAGCACCATGGCCATCGGTGATATCACCCAGCCAATGCGTACGCCAGGTGGCTTCATCATCCTGAAGCTCACCGACAAGCGTGGCGGTGAAGCCCAGGTACGTGACGAAGTGCATGTACGGCATATCCTGGTCAAGCCGAGCCCGATCCGCGACGAAGCAAAGACCAAGGCTCTGGCTGAGTCGCTCTACACCCGCATCGAAGCGGGCGAAGACTTCGGTGAGCTGGCGAAAAGCTTCTCGGAAGATCCCGGTTCTGCCCTCAACGGCGGCGACCTGAACTGGATCGATCCGAACGCACTGGTCCCCGAGTTCCGCGAAGTGATGGCCAACACCCCGCAAGGTCAACTGTCCAAGCCGTTCCAGACGCAATATGGCTGGCACGTTCTGGAAGTCCTTGGCCGTCGTGCCACCGACAGCACCAACCAGGCTCGCGAGCAACAAGCGATGACCGTACTGCGCAACCGCAAATACGACGAAGAGCTGCAAACCTGGCTGCGTCAGATCCGTGACGAAGCGTACGTAGAAATCAAACTCCCTGGCGCCGACCAGGCAGCGCAGTGAAACCCCAACGTTTCGCGCTGACACCCGGCGAACCGGCCGGCATAGGTCCCGACCTGTGCCTGCTGCTCGCCTCGCAAGCCCAGCCACATCCCCTGATTGCCATTACCAGCTGCGACCTGCTCCTTGAGCGGGCCGCGCAGCTGGGTGTGGTGGTCGACTTGCTGCCGGTCACACCGGACAGCTGGCCGGACGTACCCGCTCCCGCCAACAGCCTGTATGTCTGGGATACTCCGCTGAACGCCAGCGTCGTCGCCGGGCAACTGGACAAAGCCAATGCCGCTTTTGTTCTGGAAACCCTGACTCGCGCCGGCCAAGGCTGCCTGGACGGGGATTTCGCCGGGATGATCACTGCTCCGGTGCATAAGGGTGTGATCAATGAATCCGGGATCGCCTTCTCCGGGCACACGGAATTTCTCGCCGACCTGACCCATACCGCGCAAGTAGTAATGATGCTCGCCACTCGTGGATTGCGCGTAGCGTTGGTGACCACCCACCTGCCCTTGCGCGAAATTGCCGATGCGATCACGCCAGAGCGCCTGGAGCGGGTCACGCGAATCCTGCACACCGACCTGCAGGAAAAATTCGGCATCGCCCAGCCACGCATCCTGGTGTGCGGGCTCAACCCCCATGCCGGTGAAGGCGGACACCTGGGCCATGAAGAAATCGATATCATCGAACCCACATTAGAGCGCCTGCGCGGCGAAGGCATGGACCTGCGTGGCCCCCTGCCCGCCGACACTCTGTTTACCCCAAAATATCTGGAGCACTGCGATGCAGTGCTGGCGATGTACCACGACCAGGGCCTGCCCGTGCTGAAGTACAAAGGCTTCGGCGCAGCAGTCAACGTGACCCTTGGCTTGCCGATCATCCGCACTTCGGTCGACCACGGCACCGCTCTCGATCTGGCCGGCAGCGGCAAAATCGACACCGGCAGCCTGCAAGTCGCCCTGGAAACCGCCTACCAGATGGCCGAGACCCGTTTATGACCGAGCAATACCAACACCGTGCGCGCAAGCGCTTCGGCCAGAACTTTCTGCACGATGCCGGCGTTATCGACCGCATCCTGCGCTCCATCCACGCCAAACCCGACGATCGGATGCTGGAGATCGGCCCGGGCCAGGGTGCATTGACTCAAGGCCTGCTCAATAGCGGCGCCCAACTCGACGTAGTGGAGCTGGACAAGGACCTGGTCCCGATCCTCAATCAGCAATTCGCCGGCAGGGACAACTTCAACCTGCATCAGGGTGATGCGCTGAAGTTTGACTTCAATAGCCTGAACGCCGCGCCGAACAGCCTGCGCGTGGTCGGCAACCTGCCGTACAACATCTCCACACCGCTGATTTTTCACCTGCTGCACAACGCCCACCTGATTCGCGACATGCACTTCATGCTGCAAAAGGAAGTGGTCGAGCGTCTGGCGGCAGGGCCTGGCGGCGGTGACTGGGGTCGTTTGTCGATCATGGTCCAGTATCATTGCCGGGTTGAGCATCTGTTCAACGTAGGCCCAGGCGCGTTCAACCCGCCGCCGAAAGTCGATTCAGCCATCGTGCGCCTGGTGCCTCACGCCGTGTTGCCGCACCCGGCCAAGGACCACCGGTTGCTGGAGCGCGTCGTACGCGAAGCCTTCAACCAGCGTCGCAAGACCCTGCGCAATACCCTCAAGTTGCTGCTGAGCAACGCCGAAATCGAAGCCGCTGGCGTCGACGGCAGCTTGCGTCCCGAGCAACTCGATCTGGCCGCCTTCGTGCGCCTGGCAGACAAACTCAGCGAACAACCCCTGCACAAGCCTGCGGACGCCTGAGAGGGTCGAAGCGTTATCGGGTAGGACACCAGCGCCCATGTCTGGTTTACTACCCGATACTTGGCCTAGACTGAACTCCATCAGCTACGCCCCGCGTCCCGCTTCGTTTTTAAGGCCTCTTGCATGTCCGATCCTCGTTATCAGGTCGACGTCAGCGTCGTCACCCGCTATCTGGCAGAACAATCGCAACCCGAACACGACCGCTTTGCCTTCGCCTACACCATCACCGTGCAAAACAATGGCCTGATACCGGCCAAACTGTTGTCACGGCACTGGGTGATCACCGATGGCGACGGACATGTCGAAGAGGTTCGCGGTGCGGGCGTGGTTGGCCAGCAACCGCTGATCGAGGCCGGCAAGAGTCACACCTACAGCAGCGGCACGGTCATGACCACCAAGGTGGGTACCATGCAAGGCAGCTATCAGATGATTGCCGACGACGGCAAGCAATTCGACGCCATCATTGCGCCGTTCCGTCTCGCGGTACCTGGAGCCCTGCACTGATGGCGACGTATGCCGTTGGCGATCTGCAGGGCTGCCTGGAAGCCCTGCAATGCCTGCTCAAACGAGTGGCGTTCGATCCCGCAAAAGATCGCCTGTGGCTGGTCGGCGACCTGGTCAACCGTGGTCCGCAATCGCTCGACACCTTGCGCTTCCTCTATAGCATCCGCGAATCGCTGGTTTGCGTACTCGGCAACCACGACCTGCACCTACTGGCCGCCGGGCAGAATATCGAACGCCTGAAGAAAGCCGACACCCTGCGCGAAATCATCGAAGCACCGGATCGCGCGGAGTTATTGGAATGGCTGCGCCAGCAAAAACTCATGCATTACGACGAGCAGCGCAATGTCGCGCTGGTGCATGCCGGGATCCCGCCGCAGTGGTCACTGCGAAAAGCCCTGAAGTGCGCCGCCGAGGTTGAGACCGCCCTGCGCGACGACAACCTGTTTGCGCCCTACCTTGACGGTATGTACGGCAACGATCCGGCAAAGTGGGACAATGACCTTAAAGGCGTGACGCGACTGCGGGTGATCACCAACTATTTCACCCGGATGCGTTTCTGTACGGCCGAAGGCAAGCTTGACCTCAAGAGCAAGGAAGGTCTCGACAGCGCGCCGCCGGGATACAA
This sequence comes from Pseudomonas sp. SDO5532_S415, assembly GCF_054071155.1. Taxonomy (NCBI): domain Bacteria; kingdom Pseudomonadati; phylum Pseudomonadota; class Gammaproteobacteria; order Pseudomonadales; family Pseudomonadaceae; genus Pseudomonas; species Pseudomonas sp. SDO5532_S415. The sequence goes on from NZ_JBSVWS010000029.1 coordinate 13,360, forward strand.
GCCTTGGTTCCTGCATAAGGAACGCAAGACCAAGGACCTGAAAATCATCTTTGGCCACTGGGCCGCACTGGAAGGCAAAGTCCTTGAACCAGGTATTTCGGCCCTCGATACCGGCTGCGTCTGGGGTGGTGCCCTGACCCTGATGAATGTCGACAACGGCGAACGCCTGTCCTGCAAATGCGACGAGCATGGCCATGCCGCCAAACCTCCAGCCCCTCCACTCAATTCCGAACCATCGTCAGCCAGCGCCCCGCGCTAGACTGCGCTTTCAGCCGAGCCACAGGAGCCCGCCATGAGCGAATTCAAACGTATCCCCCCTGAACAGGCCCATGCCCTGCGCGAACAAGGCGCGGTAGTGGTCGATATCCGTGATCCTGCCACCTATGCCGCCCTGCACATCAGCGGATCGAAGCATCTGGACAATCATTCGATCTCGGATTTCATCCGCGCGGCCGACCTGGATGCACCGACCGTTGTGGTCTGCTACCACGGCAACTCCAGCCAGAGCGCTGCCGCTTACCTGATCAGCCAGGGCTTCTCCGACGTCTACAGCATGGATGGCGGTTTTGAGCTGTGGCGTACGACGTTTCCTTCGGAAACGGCGCAAGGCACTTCCGAATAATTTTTTTGTAACGCGCAAGCCCCCGGCATGCGCGGGCTAGCGCGGTGGCAGACGAACGGTCTGCCACAACTAATTACGTATCTCGCCTTTACCTGCCAAATTCCCAACTATCCTTAAGCGCAGGCCATCCAAAACAGGGGAGAGCCGGTACACCGGCGCGCGGATCATCGGGAGTAGCTTTCGGAGTCGTCAGCTCCGAGAGAGTTCTGGGGGGTAAACAGCAACTGCCTGTTCGGTTGCTGCCAGCATCGACTGAGTGATCCGGCGTCGGCTCCACGTATCGAGCGAGGTGACGTCATGAGTATCTTTAGCCACTTCCAACAACGTTTCGAGTCCACACGCCAGGAAGAACTCACGCTGCAAGAGTATCTGGAACTGTGCAAACAGGACCGTAGCGCCTACGTTTCCGCCGCAGAGCGTCTGCTCCTGGCCATCGGTGAACCGGAGCTACTCGACACCTCGACCAACTCGAGGCTGTCGCGAATCTTTTCCAACAAGGTGATCCGCCGTTATCCGGCCTTTGAAGACTTCCACGGGATGGAAGAATGCATCGACCAGATCGTGTCGTATTTCCGCCACGCCGCCCAGGGTCTGGAAGAGAAGAAACAGATCCTCTATCTGCTTGGCCCCGTCGGTGGTGGTAAATCGTCCCTGGCCGAAAAGCTCAAGCAACTGATGGAAAAAGTGCCCTTCTATGCGATCAAGGGCTCGCCGGTTTTCGAATCGCCTCTGGGGCTGTTCAACGCCACTGAAGATGGCGCAATCCTCGAGGAAGACTTCGGCATTCCACGGCGCTACCTCAATACCATCATGTCGCCCTGGGCAACCAAGCGTCTGGCCGAATTCGGTGGCGACATCAGCCAGTTCCGCGTGGTCAAACTGTATCCGTCGATCCTCAACCAGATCGCCGTGGCCAAAACCGAGCCGGGAGATGAAAACAACCAGGACATCTCGGCACTGGTGGGCAAGGTCGATATCCGCAAACTGGAAGAATTCCCGCAGAACGACGCCGACGCCTACAGCTACTCGGGTGCACTGTGCCGGGCCAACCAGGGCCTGATGGAATTCGTCGAAATGTTCAAGGCGCCCATCAAGGTGCTGCACCCATTGCTGACCGCCACCCAGGAAGGCAACTACAACAGTACCGAAGGCCTGGGTGCGATTCCGTTTACCGGGATCCTGCTGGCCCACTCCAACGAATCGGAATGGCATACCTTCCGTAACAACAAGAACAACGAAGCGTTCATCGACCGGATCTACATCGTCAAGGTGCCTTACTGCCTGCGGGTCAGCGACGAAGTGAAGATCTACGACAAACTGCTGTTCAACAGTTCGCTGGCAAAAGCCCATTGCGCACCCGACACCTTGAAGATGCTCGCTCAGTTCACCGTGCTTTCTCGCCTGAAGGAACCGGAAAACTCCAACATCTACTCCAAGATGCGCGTGTACGACGGCGAAAATCTCAAGGACACTGATCCGAAGGCCAAGTCGATCCAGGAATACCGCGACAATGCCGGGGTCGACGAGGGCATGAATGGCCTGTCGACCCGCTTCGCGTTCAAGATCCTGTCGAAGGTCTTCAACTTCGATCCGCACGAAATCGCCGCCAACCCGGTGCACTTGCTCTACGTGCTGGAACAGCAGATCGAACAGGAACAGTTCCAGGCTGAAACCCGCGAACGCTACTTGCGCTTCCTCAAGGAGTACCTGGCGCCGCGTTATATCGAATTCATCGGCAAGGAAATCCAGACTGCCTACCTCGAGTCTTACAGCGAGTATGGCCAGAACATCTTCGACCGCTATGTGCTGTATGCGGACTTCTGGATCCAGGACCAGGAATATCGCGACCCGGAAACCGGCGAAATCCTCAACCGTGTGGCACTGAACGAGGAACTGGAAAAAATCGAAAAACCAGCGGGCATCAGCAATCCGAAGGACTTCCGCAACGAAATCGTCAACTTCGTATTACGTGCCCGCGCCAACAACAACGGCAAGAACCCGACCTGGCTCAGTTACGAAAAACTGCGGGTGGTCATCGAGAAGAAAATGTTCTCCAACACTGAGGACCTGCTGCCGGTCATCAGCTTCAATGCCAAGGCCAGCAAAGAAGACCAGCAAAAACACAACGACTTCGTCACACGGATGGTCGAGCGGGGCTACACCGACAAACAGGTACGACTGCTGTCCGAGTGGTATCTGCGGGTCAGAAAATCGCAGTAACCCGCCACCGGCAAGACCGGTTGTCGTCAGCCCGAGGCCTGTTTGCACTTTTTCTGCTACACAGGCCTCAGGAAGGTGTTCGAAAGTCGGTAGCGAGGTTCAGGCAGTAACCACGGCGCTTGGGGGAGCGTGTACATCCCTTGGCACTCGGCGTGCTGCTTGATGGCTTGCCCCTTTCAGGACAGCTTCTAAGGAGCAGTCATGAGCTATGTGATCGACCGACGTCTCAATGGCAAGAACAAGAGCACGGTAAACCGTCAGCGGTTTCTGCGGCGTTACCGTGATCACATCAAAAAGGCTGTCGAAGAGGCGGTCAGCCGGCGCTCCATAACCGATATGGAGCACGGCGAGCAAATCAGCATTCCCGGCCGCGACATCGACGAGCCGGTGCTTCACCATGGCCGCGGAGGCAAGCAAACCGTGGTGCACCCCGGCAACAAGGAGTTCACCAGCGGCGAACACATTGCCCGCCCACCGGGAGGTGGCGGCGGCAGAGGGCCTGGCAAGGCCGGTAATTCGGGCGAAGGGATGGACGAATTCGTCTTCCAGATCACTCAGGAAGAATTCCTCGAATTCATGTTCGAAGACCTTGAGCTGCCAAACCTGGTCAAACGCAACCTGACCGGCACCGATACCTTCAAGACTGTACGCGCGGGGATCAGCAACGAGGGCAACCCGTCGCGGATCAATATCATCCGCACCCTGCGTTCAGCCCATGCACGGCGGATCGCCCTGTCAGGCAGCAGTCGCGCGAAACTGCGGGACGCCAAAGAAGAACTTCTGCGATTGAAGCAGGAAGAACCAGACAATTTCGGCGATATCCAGGAACTCGAAGCGGAAATCGAAAAACTCAGCGCGCGAATTCATCGTGTACCGTTTCTTGATACCTTCGATCTCAAATACAACCTGCTCATCAAGCAGCCCAACCCCAGTTCGAAAGCGGTGATGTTCTGCCTGATGGACGTATCCGGCTCCATGACCCAGGCAACCAAGGATATCGCCAAGCGCTTTTTTATCCTGTTGTATCTGTTTCTCAAGCGTAACTACGACAAGATCGACGTCGTGTTCATCCGCCACCACACCAGCGCCCGCGAAGTAGACGAGGAAGAATTCTTCTATTCCCGCGAAACCGGCGGGACCATCGTATCCAGCGCCTTGAAACTGATGCAGGAGATCATGGCCGAGCGCTATCCAGCCAACGAGTGGAACATCTACGCGGCCCAGGCCTCCGACGGCGATAACTGGAACGATGACTCGCCGATTTGCCGCGATATCCTGATCAACCAGATCATGCCGTTTGTGCAGTACTACACTTACGTTGAGATAACCCCACGCGAACATCAGGCCCTGTGGTTCGAATACGAGCGCATCGCCGAAGCCTTTTCTGACACTTTTGCCCAGCAACAACTGGTCTCGGCCGGAGATATCTACCCGGTCTTCCGTGAACTCTTCCAGCGCAGGTTAGTGACATGACCGCCAAAGAGCAGAAGCGCCAACCCATTTCCACCGGCTCCGAATGGACTTTCGAGCTGATCCAGGCCTACGACCGCGAAATCAGTCGTCTCGCGGCCCGCTATGCGCTCGACACTTATCCCAACCAGATTGAAGTGATCACCGCTGAACAGATGATGGATGCTTACGCCTCCGTCGGCATGCCGCTGGGTTATCACCATTGGTCCTATGGCAAACACTTCCTCAGCACAGAGAAATCCTACACTCGCGGCCAGATGGGGCTGGCCTACGAGATCGTCATCAACTCAGACCCGTGCATCGCCTATCTGATGGAAGAAAACACCATCTGCATGCAGGCGCTGGTCGTGGCGCATGCCTGCTATGGGCACAACAGCTTTTTCAAGGGCAATTACCTGTTCCGAACCTGGACCGATGCCAGCTCGATCATCGATTACCTGGTGTTCGCCAAGCAGTACATCATGCAATGTGAAGAGCGCCATGGCATCGACGCGGTCGAGGACCTTCTCGACTCATGCCACGCCCTGATGAACTACGGGGTCGACCGTTACAAACGGCCTTATCCGATTTCCGCCGAAGAGGAACGTCGCCGGCAGAAGGACCGGGAAGAACATCTGCAGAAACAGATCAATGATTTGTGGCGGACCATTCCAAAAGGCGCGGACAAGTACAGCGACAAGGACAATGCACGCTTCCCTGCCGAACCGCAGGAAAACATCCTCTATTTCATCGAAAAACACGCGCCGCTGCTGGAGCCGTGGCAGAGGGAAATCGTGCGGATCGTGCGCAAGATCGCCCAGTATTTTTATCCACAACGCCAAACCCAGGTCATGAACGAAGGCTGGGCAACGTTCTGGCATTACACGTTGATGAACGACCTGTATGACGAAGGCCTCGTCACCGATGGCTTCATGATGGAGTTTCTGACTTCCCATACCAGCGTTGTCTTTCAGCCTGGGTTCGACAGCCCCTATTACAGTGGAATCAACCCTTACACTTTAGGGTTTGCCATGTACCGCGACATCCGTCGCATGTGCGAAGAGCCTACGGAAGAAGATCGCCGCTGGTTCCCGGAAATTGCCGGCACCGATTGGCTATCTACCATCAAGTTCGCCATGAGCAGCTTCAAGGATGAGAGCTTCATCCTGCAGTACCTGTCACCTAAAGTGATCCGCGACCTGAAGTTGTTCAGCATTCTCGACGACGACCAGAAGGACGATCTGCTGGTTCCGGCGATTCATGACGAGGGCGGCTACCGGATCATCCGTGAAACCCTGGCGGCCCAGTACAACCTGGGCAATCGCGAGCCCAACATACAGATCTACAGCATCGACCGCCGCGGCGACCGCTCCCTGACCCTGCGCCATCAGCAACACGACCGCAAACCGCTGGGAGACTCCACCGAGGAAGTACTCAAGCACCTGCACCGCCTGTGGGGCTTCGACATTCATCTGGAGACCCTGCAAGGGGATCAGGTGATGAAAACCCACCATGTTCCCCCCAGGAGCGAACACAGCGAAGGTGATTACGGGCGGCTGGACCTGGCCGTCATCCATCTTTGAACCTGTTTGTGCCTCCGAAAGCCCGACGCAACGGTTATCCTGTCGAGCTAACGGAGGTTTTTTATGCGGATCTATAAAGTCGGCGGTGCGGTACGTGATCGCCTGCTGGGCATACCTGTCACTGACATTGACCGGGTCGTGGTTGGCGCCACCACCGAAGAAATGCTCGCCCGGGGCTTTCGCCCGGTTGGCTCGGATTTCCCGGTGTTTCTTCACCCAAAGACCGGGGAGGAATACGCCCTTGCCCGGACCGAACGCAAAAGCGGACGCGGGTATGGCGGCTTCACTTTTCACACCAGCCCAGAAGTTACACTTGAAGAAGACCTGATCCGCCGCGACCTGACGATCAACGCCATGGCCGAGGACGATCACCAGAACCTGACCGACCCCTATCACGGCCAGCGCGATCTGGAAGCGCGCATACTACGTCACGTTTCCCCTGCATTCGCCGAAGATCCTCTCAGGGTTCTGCGCGTTGCCCGCTTCGCGGCGCGTTATGCCGAACTGGGTTTTACTGTCGCCCCGGAAACACTGGACCTGATGCGCCAACTCAGCGAGTCAGGCGAGCTTGAAGCCCTGACGGCGGAACGCAGCTGGAAAGAAATTTCCCGCGCACTGATGGAAAGCCAGCCACAGGTATTCATCGAAGTGTTGCGCGCGTGCGGGGCACTCAAGGTGTTGATGCCGGAAATCGACGCGCTGTTTGGGGTTCCTCAACCCGAGACTCACCATCCGGAAATCGACACCGGCGCACACACTCTCAGCGTCCTGGAGCAGGCTGCAAAGCACAATCAGCCGCTGACCGTGCGCTGGGCTTGCCTGCTGCATGACCTGGGCAAAGGACTGACGCCCGAGAAAGAGTGGCCACGGCACATTGCCCACGAGTTCAAGGGTCTCAAGCTGACCAAAGCGGTCAATGAGCGCTTCAAGGCACCCAGGGATTGCCAAGAGCTGGCGCTGCTGGTGGGCGAATATCACACCCACGGCCACCGTGCTCTGGAACTGAAGCCATCGACTCTGCTGGAATTGCTGCAAAGCTTCGACGTTTATCGTCGCCCCCAACGCTTCGAGGAGTTCATTGCGGCGTGCGAGATGGACGCCCGTGGACGCAAAGGCCTGGAGCAGAGGAGTTATCCACAGGCGGATTACCTGCGCGGAGCGGCGACGGCAGCTCGTAGCGTTGCGGTTCAGCCTTTGCTGGAGAAGGGATTCAAAGGTCCCGAGCTGGGCGAGGCGATCAAGCGTGAACGACTCAGGGCGTTGAAGGCTTACAAGGAAGCGGCGTCGATTTGAAAGACTTCGCGAGCAGGCTCGCCCCCACAGGGTTAGTGTCAATCTGTGGGAGCGAGCCTGCTCGCGAAGACGTCAGTCAGGTCACAACAAATTCGAAGGCGTCAGCTGCTCCCCACGCCACTCAAACGCCACCGGCGCCAACACCTGATCAATCTGCGCTTCACCCCACAGTGTCGCAAAACTTTTGCCCACCCCCGGATGGACCCGATCCGGCGCAATCAGCGACAGCGGCCACAACACAAAGGCATTTTTGAGAATCTCGGCTCTCGGCAGAATCAAGCCATCGAAATTGCCTGCAAGCTCGCCGAACAGCAGTACATCGATGTCCAGCGGCAAACCCTTGCGATCTGGCGCATAACGACCATTGTCGGCTTCGATGAATTTCAGCCGGCGATCAAGCTCCATCAGTGGCAAATCGGTAAAGGCAGACACCACGAAATTGAAAAACGGTCCGCTCTTGATCCCTACCGCCTGGCTTTCGAAGACCGGCGAACACTGGATATCCACGAGGAAACCCGCCAAGGCGTCCAGACCAGCCCGCAAATGGGATTCGCGCTCGATATTGCTACCGAGCCCGAGATACACCTGAGTCAGCGACATCCGCGCTCGATCTCCACGCCCACGCCGCCGGTAGCGGCAGGAACAGCGCCCGGCTTGGTCAGCTTGAGGCGCACCCAGGTGATTTTGAATTCGCTCATCAGCACTTCAACCAGACGCTCGGCGAAGGTCTCGACCAGCTGGAACTGTGCCTGTTCGGCAAAGGCCTGGATGCGCGACGAAACGCTCGCGTAATCGAGTGCCAGGGTCAGGTCGTCGCCGGCTGCCGCCGGACGATTATCCCAAGCGAAACTCAGATCAAGACGCAAGCATTGTCGGATGCCTCGCTCCCAGTCGTAGGCACCGATCACGGTGTCGACTTCCAGGCCCTCGATAAACACTCTGTCCAAGCACTTTTCTCCGCTACACGACAAGGGCGCATTGCGCCGTTAGAATCAGGGCGTCCTCGCCCCGGAATAGTTAGCATGTTTTGGTTATTGGCGATCCTCGCCTACCTGCTCGGCTCTCTGTCCTTTGCCATTTTGCTCAGCCGCCTGACCGGTAACCCCGATCCGCGAATGAGTGGCTCGGGCAATGCCGGCGCCACCAACATGTTGCGTCTGGCGGGCAAGAAACTTGCCATCCTGACCTTGCTCGGCGACCTCTGCAAAGGCCTGCTACCTGTGCTGATCGCCGGCGTTGCGGGTCTTTCGCTACAAGATCAGGCCTGGATCGGCGTCTGCGCCGTCATCGGTCACCTGTTCCCGCTGTACTTCCGCTTTCGCGGGGGCAAGGGTGTCGCCACCGCTGCCGGAATGTTAATGGGCCTGTATCCACCTGCAGCGCTGCTGGCGGTCTGCGCCTGGTTGCTGACGTTCTACCTGACCCGAACCAGCTCGCTGGCCGCGCTCATCGCCACGCCGTTGACCCTGCCGCTGCTGGCCTGGCAAGAACCGGCGGCGCTGCTACCCATGAGTACGCTCACGGCATTGATCGTCTGGCGCCATCGCGGCAATCTACGCGACCTGTTTGCCGGGCGCGAACGGCATTTTTAGATGCCGGCCATGAGCAACACTCATCACAATGCCGACAGCTGCTCCATCGGCCAGCGTGCCTGCACACTGATCGCCAGGCTTTCCTGCTGACCGGCCTGCAAACGCTGGCAGCCGGCGAACGCAATCATTGCACCGTTATCGGTACAGAACTGCGGACGGGCATAAAAAACATCACCCTTCATGTCGCCGAGCATTTTTTCCAAAGAAGCGCGCAATGCCTTGTTGGCGCTAACGCCGCCTGCGATCACCAGACGCTTCATGCCTGCCGCCTTGAGGGCACGCTTGCACTTTATGGTTAAAGTCTCCACCACGGCCTGCTGGAACGCCAGCGAGATGTCGCAACGGGCTTGCTCGCTGTCGTCCCCGGCGCTCACGCACTGCTGCCAGGTATTCAAGGCGAAGGTTTTCAAGCCGCTGAAGCTGAAATCCAGGCCAGGACGGTCACACATCGGACGCGGGAAAACGAAGCGCCCTGCAATCCCTTGTTCCGCCAGGCGAGCGATTTCCGGGCCACCCGGATAATTGAGCCCCATCATCTTGGCGGTCTTGTCGAAGGCCTCGCCCGCGGCGTCGTCCAGCGTCTCGCCCAGAAGCGTGTATTGACCGATTCCGTCGACCTGCACCAACTGCGTATGACCGCCGGACACCAACAAAGCGACGAACGGAAATTCCGGTGGTTGCGACTCCAGCATAGGTGCCAGCAAGTGGCCTTCCATATGATGCACACCCAGCGCTGGAATGCCCCAGGCAAAGGCCAGCGCCTGCGCGCAGGAAGCACCCACCAGCAATGCCCCTACCAGCCCGGGACCGGCGGTGTAAGCGATGGCGTCGATCTCGGTTGGCACACAGTCGGCTTCAGCCAACACCTGACGAATCAAGGGCAGCATGCGCTTGACGTGGTCGCGCGAGGCCAGCTCCGGCACCACACCGCCGTAGGCGCGGTGCAGGTCGATCTGACTGAACAGCGCGTCGGCCAGTAGGCCCCGCTCACTGTCGTATAGTGCGACGCCGGTTTCGTCGCAGGAGGTTTCTAATCCCAGTACTAGCATGGGTTTGCGCCTTGTTTAGGCTGAATTCGAAGGCGCGCATAATAGTCGCCGCGTGATGCCCCGACCAGCGGTTTTCGATCAGAGGCTTTGCATTCCGAGCGTTGAGGGGTTAACATCCGCAACCCTTAAAAACCGACGTCTTCAAGTGCTCTTTTGCCGCGAGGATGTTGACCCCGGTAATGAATGAAGGTAGCTCTGGATGCCAGCCGTCAAAGTAAAAGAGAACGAACCCTTCGACGTAGCTCTGCGTCGTTTCAAGCGCTCCTGCGAAAAAGCCGGTGTACTGGCTGAAGTTCGTAGCCGCGAATTTTACGAGAAGCCAACTTCTGAGCGTAAGCGCAAAGCAGCAGCCGCTGTTAAGCGTCACGCCAAGAAAGTTCAGCGCGAACAGCGCCGCGCCGTTCGTCTGTACTAATACACAGACGTTCGTAGCAAGCTTCTGCCAAGCCCGGCCCTCAGCCGGGCTTATGGCATTTGCGTAAAACGCTTGATGCTTCACCGTCGAAGCCGCAGACGCGACCGAGACGAATCTGCTTCACCGCGTCAGACCTGGCTTTTTTGCCAGCGGTGCACGTCTTTTCTGACGAGCCTTTCAAGGCTACTGACGAGCACACCCACTGATTCCTCTCACGACGATCAGCCCGAGGCACCGCTTGCGTGCCACATTATGAGCTATCCGAGACCAATGACTGGTCGCAGACGGACTCAGCGCAGTACTTTCAAATAGTCGAATACTGAATGTTATTAACGTCAGTGGATTTTCGGCAGATACACTTCCCGACAGCGATTACGCAGACGACACTGGTCGAGCCGCACACCTTGCGCGCCTCACACAACGACCCGCGTTCGGCAGCACCTCGTTTCGGGTCCCTTTCAGCGCAGATGACGAGAACGCCATGGCCGGGCTAATTCCCCAGAGCTTCATTGACGACCTTCTGAACCGCACCGACATCGTCGATGTGGTCAGCTCTCGCCTGCAACTGAAAAAAGCCGGCAAGAACCACACCGCCTGCTGCCCGTTTCACAAAGAGAAAACCCCATCCTTCAGCGTCAGCCCCGACAAACAGTTTTACTACTGCTTCGGCTGCGGCGCTGGGGGCAATGCTCTCGGCTTCATCATGGACCACGACAACCTGGACTTTCCCCAGGCTGTCGAAGAACTGGCCAAAGCCGCCGGCATGGAAATTCCCCGGGAAGAAAACGGCCGATCGCACAAACCCCGGCAGCCGACTGACTCACCGCTTTACCCGCTGCTCACGGCCGCCGCCGATTTCTACCGCCAGGCGCTCAAAAGCCATCCCCAGCGCAAGGCCGCCGTCGATTACCTCAAGGGCCGCGGCCTTACCGGTGAAATCGCCCGTGATTTCGGCCTCGGCTTTGCGCCACCAGGCTGGGACAATCTGTACAAGCACCTGAGCAGCGACAGCCTTCAACAGAAAGCCATGATCGACGCCGGCCTATTGGTGGAAAACGCCGAGACCGGCAAGCGCTATGACCGCTTCCGTGACCGCGTGATGTTCCCGATCCGCGACAGCCGCGGCCGGATCATCGCCTTCGGTGGCCGGGTATTGGGTGACGACAAGCCCAAATACCTGAACTCTCCGGAAACCCCGGTGTTCCATAAGGGCCAGGAACTCTACGGCTTGTTCGAAGCCCGCAAGAACAACCGCAACCTCGATGAAATCATCGTGGTTGAAGGCTATATGGACGTGATCGCCCTTGCTCAACAAGGCCTGCGTAACGCCGTGGCCACCCTCGGCACCGCCACCAGCGAAGAACACTTGAAGCGCCTGTTCCGCGTGGTGCCTAGCGTCCTGTTCTGTTTCGATGGCGACCAGGCTGGCCGCAACGCCGCGTGGCGAGCCCTGGAAGCAACGCTCTCGAGCTTGCAGGATGGCCGTCGGGCGCGCTTTCTGTTCCTGCCCGAAGGCGAAGACCCGGACACCCTGGTCCGCTCCGAAGGTACCGACGCCTTCCGCGCACGCATCAACCAGCACGCTCAGCCATTGGCGGACTACTTCTTCCAGCAACTGACCGAAGAAGCCGATCCGCGCTCCCTCGAAGGCAAGGCCCATATGGCCACCCTCGCGGCACCGCTGATCGACAAGGTCCCAGGCGCCAATCTGCGCACCCTGATGCGCCAACGCTTGCTGGAAATCACCGGCTTGGGCGGCGAAGCGGTCAGCCAACTGGTTCACAGTGCACCTCAAGACGCGCCGCCAGCCTATGACCCGGGCATGGATTACGACGCCATGCCGGACTATTCAGACTTCCATCAACCCCAGGAGGCCTACGCGCCCCAGCAGGAATGGACGCCAAAGAAGCCCGGTGCCGGCGGCAAGAAATGGGACAAGAAACCCTGGAGCAAAAACGGCAAGCGCGGTGATCGCGATGAGTCCTACGCTCCACGCACGCCAGTGGCGGTAGAGGCCCCGACGCTTATCGCGTTGCGAACGCTTATCCACCACCCACAACTGGCCGGCAAGGTCGAGAGCGCCGATCACTTTGCCAACGAGAGCAACACGTACGCTCAGGTACTAATCGCCTTGATCGAGGCCGTGCAGAAAAATCCTAAGCTAAACTCTATTCAGTTGATGGCCCGTTGGCACGGCACAGAGCAAGGTCGCCTGTTGAGAGCACTCGCAGAAAAGGAGTGGCTAATTGACGGCGATAACCTTGAACAACAGTTTTTAGACACCATTACTAGATTGTCCGCGGGTCAGCACACGCAGACCCTCGACGAACTCATCAAGAAAGCAAGGCAGCCGGGATTGTCGGCTGAAGAGCAAATTCAGATAGCAAAACAGATGCGCGACCTCTTAAAACAGAATGTTTCCGCATCAAACCCGACCTCAACTGGCGCGTGAGGTCATAGCTCAGGTATAATCCTCGGCTTGTTTTTTGCCCGCCAAGACCTTCAGTGGATAGGGTGTTATGTCCGGAAAAGCGCAACAGCAGTCTCGTATTATTGAGTTGATCAAACTGGGCCGTGAGCAGAAGTATCTGACTTACGCCGAGGTCAACGACCACCTGCCTGAGGATATTTCAGATCCAGAGCAGGTGGAAGACATCATCCGCATGATTAACGACATGGGGATCCCCGTACACGAGAGTGCTCCGGATGCGGACGCCCTTATGCTGGCCGACGCCGATACCGACGAGGCCGCTGCGGAAGAAGCAGCCGCTGCGTTGGCGGCGGTGGAGACCGATATCGGTCGCACCACTGACCCGGTGCGCATGTATATGCGCGAAATGGGTACGGTCGAGCTTCTGACTCGTGAAGGCGAAATCGAAATCGCCAAGCGTATCGAAGAAGGCATCCGTGAAGTGATGAGCGCCATCGCGCACTTCCCTGGCACGGTTGACCATATTCTCTCCGAGTACACTCGCGTCACCACCGAAGGTGGTCGCCTGTCCGACGTCCTGAGCGGTTATATCGACCCGGATGACGGCATTGCACCGCCTGCAGCAGAAGTGCCACCGCCGATCGATGCGAAGGCCGCGAAAGCGGATGACGACTCCGACGACGACGACGCCGAAGCCTCGGATGACGAAGAAGAAGCCGAAAGCGGTCCGGATCCGATCATCGCCGCACAGCGTTTTGGCGCTGTGGCCGATCAAATGGAAATCACCCGCAAGGCCCTGAAGAAGCACGGTCGTCACAACAAGGCAGCGATTGCCGAGTTGCTGGCACTGGCCGAGCTGTTCATGCCGATCAAACTGGTGCCGAAGCAATTCGAAGGCCTGGTCGAGCGTGTTCGCAGTGCTTTGGACCGTCTGCGTCAACAAGAGCGTGCAATCATGCAGCTCTGCGTTCGTGATGCGCGCATGCCGCGTGCCGACTTCCTGCGCCAGTTCCCGGGCAATGAAATCGACGAAAGCTGGACCGATGCACTGGCCAAGGGCAAGACCAAATACGCTGAAGCCATTGGTCGCCTGCAACCGGACATCATTCGTTGCCAGCAGAAGCTGACCGCGCTGGAAACCGAGACCGGTTTGACCATCGCCGAGATCAAGGACATCAACCGTCGCATGTCGATTGGTGAGGCCAAGGCCCGCCGCGCGAAGAAAGAGATGGTTGAAGCGAACTTGCGTCTGGTGATCTCCATCGCCAAGAAGTACACCAACCGTGGCCTGCAATTCCTCGACCTGATCCAGGAAGGCAACATTGGCTTGATGAAAGCGGTAGACAAGTTCGAATACCGCCGCGGCTACAAATTCTCGACTTATGCCACCTGGTGGATCCGGCAGGCGATCACTCGCTCGATCGCCGACCAGGCCCGCACCATCCGTATTCCGGTGCACATGATCGAGACGATCAACAAGCTCAACCGTATTTCCCGTCAGATGTTGCAGGAAATGGGTCGCGAACCGACGCCGGAAGAGCTGGGCGAACGCATGGAAATGCCTGAGGACAAGATCCGCAAGGTATTGAAGATCGCTAAAGAGCCGATCTCCATGGAAACCCCGATCGGTGATGACGAAGACTCCCATCTGGGTGACTTCATCGAAGACTCGACCATGCAGTCGCCAATCGATGTTGCTACCGTTGAGAGCCTTAAAGAAGCGACTCGCGAAGTGCTGTCCGGCCTCACTGCCCGTGAAGCCAAGGTACTGCGCATGCGCTTCGGTATCGACATGAATACCGACCACACCCTTGAGGAGGTTGGTAAGCAGTTCGACGTGACCCGTGAGCGGATTCGTCAGATCGAAGCCAAGGCGCTGCGCAAGCTGCGCCACCCGACGAGAAGCGAGCATTTGCGCTCTTTCCTCGACGAGTGATCACAAAACCCCCGGCCCAGGCCGGGGGTTTTGCTTTATGCAGATTAAATCCCCCCGCCATACCCCTCCCGTCGATTTGCCCGTCTACACTCGAATCATTCCCCGAGCCATAACGAGACCGTTATGCCCAGACTGCCGACCGTGCTTTTTTTGCTGTCGCTGATGACCTGGACCGCAACGGCTGGCGCGCTGACTCTGACCGACGAAGAACGTAGCTGGCTTGCGGCCCACCCGGACTTGCGCCTGGGTGTCGATGCGTCCTGGCCGCCCTTTGAGTTTCGTGACGATCAGGGCCGTTACCAGGGACTTGCAGCAGACTATATCGACCTGATTCGCCAGCGATTGGCGGTCAAACTCACGCCCATCGAACCCGTCAGTTGGTCGGTCGTGCTGGAGCAGGCCAAACAAGGCAAGCTGGACCTGCTGCCTGGCATCATGTCGACTCCAGAACGACAGGCTTATCTGTCGTTTACCCGCCCCTATCTGGACTTCCCGATTGTCATCCTGGCCCATGTCGGCGGCCCTCAACCGCGCAAGCTACAGGACCTTTACGGACTGAAAATCGCGGTTGTGGAAAATTATGCGCCCCATGAACTGCTGCGCACCCACCATCCCGACCTGAATCTGGTGGCCATGCCCAACGTCAGTTCGGCCTTGCAGGCGCTGGCAACAGATGAAGTGGATGCTGTGGTGGGTGATCTGGCTTCCAGCGTCTGGAGTTTGCGCCAGCTCAAGCTGGATGGGTTGTATGTCAGCGGCGAAACCCCCTATCGCTATCAGCTGGCCATGGGCGTGCCGCGAGACAACAAAATGCTGGTCAGCATCCTGGATAAAGTCCTGGCGGACATGACTCCGGCCGAAATCAGCACAATCCAGGAACAATGGGTCGGCAACGTCCTCGATCACCGGACTTTCTGGTCCGATCTGCTGGTCTATGGCCTTCCAGGATTGCTGCTGCTGATCGCTGTGCTGGCAGCAGTGATCCGCATCAACCGCCGGCTGAGCTCAGAAATTGCCCGCCGAGTCGATCTGGAGCAGGAACTGCGCAGTAGCGAATACCATTACCGCGGGCTGGTAGAAAGCCTTTCGGCCATCGCCTGGGAAGCGCGGATTAGCGACTTCACTTACAGCTACGTATCACCCCACGCCGAGGATCTGCTCGGTTACCCCCTGTCCCACTGGCTGATTCCAGGCTTCTGGCGCAACATCATTCACCCGGCCGACCTCACCCGCGCGCAGAGTTTCTGCGATCACGAAGTGCTGGCCGGGCGTGATCACAGCCTGGATTATCGGGTCATCACCGCTGATGGGCGCTGTTTGTGGGTCCGCGATATCGTCAGCCTGATCGAACACGGTCATGAACCGGTGATGCGCGGGCTGATGATCGATATCAGCGAAACCAAGCGCACCGAAGAAGCACTTCGTCTGTCGGAACAGAAATTTGCTTCGGTATTCCAGCAATGCCCGGACATTCTGGTCATTGCTCGCCTCTCCGACGGTTGCCTGCTGGAGGTCAACGAAGCATTCGAAGAACAGATCGGCCTCAAGGCCGAGGACGTTATCGGCCAGACCGCCACCGACCTCAACATCTGGGGCATTCCCGGCGTGGGACCCGGCTTGTTGCAGCGTTTGCAGGCCGGCAGCATCCGCAACCTCGAGATGCCCTTTCGCCGCAGCAATGGCCAGGTGTTCACCGGCCTGATCTCGGCCGAACCCTTCGACCTCGATACAACCCCGGCGCTGGTGGTGGTCGTACGCGACATCACCCAGCTCAAGGAAACCCAACAGCAACTGCAAACCTCCGAAGAGAAATTCGCCAAAGCCTTCCACGCCTCCCCGGATGGCTTGCTGCTGTCACGGCAGAGTGATGGCTTGCTGTTGGAAGTCAACGAAGGATTCAGCCGCATCACCGGTTTCAACAGTGCGATGTCCGTGGATCGCTCGGCTCTGGATCTAGGGATCTGGGTCAACCTCAACGAACGCAAACAGATGCTCGACCTGTTGCACCGCGATGGATTCGTCCGCGACTTCAGTTGCCATATCCGCCGCAGCGATGGGCAGATCCGCCTGTGCGAGGTGTCCAGTCGTCCGCTACCGATCGGCGACGAGGACTGCATGCTGACCATCGCCCGGGATATCACTGAGCGGCACCTGATGCAGGAAAAACTGCAACAGGCTGCCACGGTGTTCGAAAGCACCGCCGAAGGCGTATTGATCACCGACACCCAGCAGCACATCAGCGCCGTCAACCGCGCATTTACCGAGATCACCGGGTACAGCGAAAGCGAAGCATTGGGCCATACCCCGCGCTTGCTTGCCTCGGGCCTGCATGACAGCGCGTTCTACGCCGCCATGTGGCATCAATTGACCGCCGAAGGGCACTGGCAAGGCGAGATCTCCAACCGGCGCAAAAATGGCGAGCTTTACCCGAGCTGGCTGACCATCAGCGCAGTGCGTAACCGGGACAAATTCATCACCCACTTCGTGGCGGTGTTCGCCGACATTTCCAGCCTCAAACACGCCCAGGCCAAACTCGACTACCAGGCTCACCACGACCCACTGACCGGCCTGCCCAACCGCACGCTGTTCGAAAGTCGCTTGCAGACCGCACTCAATACCCAGAGAGAAGTCGGTGGCCAGGGCGCAGTGCTGTTCCTCGATCTGGACCGGTTCAAACACATCAACGACAGCCTCGGCCACCCGGTCGGCGACCTGTTGCTCAAGGGCATTGCCGTGCGCCTCAAGGAGCAGTTGCGCGACATCGACACCGTGGCACGCCTGGGCGGCGACGAGTTCATCATCCTGCTGCCCGGTCTGCAGCAACCCAGCGATGCCGACAACATCGCTACCAAGCTGCTCAACTGCTTCACCGCACCGTTCCAGGCTGGAGAGCATGAGTTCTTCATCAGTTCCAGCATCGGCACCAGCCTTTATCCGCAGGATGGTTGCGATGTGGCCACGCTGATCAAGAACGCCGATGCGGCGATGTACCGCTCCAAAGCCAAAGGCCGTAACCGGGTCGAAAGCTATACCTGCGACCTCACCGCGCAAGCCAGTGAACGCATAGCACTGGAGCATGAACTGCGACGCGCCATCGAGCGCAATGAACTCTACCTGTGCTACCAACCGAAGATCAGCCTCGACGACTATCGCCTGGTCGGTGCCGAGGCACTGATTCGCTGGCGTCACCCGACCTTTGGCGACGTACCGCCGGAGCACTTCATTTCCCTGGCCGAAGAAAACGGCATGATCCTGCAGATCGGCGACTGGGTACTGGAGACCGCCTGCCGGCAATTGCACGAGTGGAACAAAACCTACGTAGGTCTCGGCCCGCTATCGGTCAACCTCGCGGGCGCACAACTGCGTCAACCGAACCTGCTCGGGCGCATCGAACAGTTGCTCAAGGACTACCGCCTCAAACCCGGGCTCCTGCAACTGGAAATTACTGAAAACTTCATCATGAGCCAGGCGGAAGAAGCGCTGGCGGTTCTGCATCAACTCAAGCAGCTGGGCGTGCAGCTGGCGATCGACGACTTCGGCACGGGCTACTCGTCTTTGAGCTACCTCAAGCGCCTGCCACTGGACATTCTCAAGATCGACCAGTCGTTCGTTCGCGGATTGCCGGATGATCCACACGACGCCGCCATCGTGCGCGCCATCATCGCGCTCGGCCGCAGCATGCAATTCACCGTGATTGCCGAAGGCGTCGAAACCCAGGCCCAGCAACAATTTCTGGCCTTCGAGGGTTGTGAGCAGATCCAGGGCTACATCGTCAGCCTGCCCTTGCCCCCCGACGAATTCGCCGCGACGTTTCTTCGTACAGCCGTATTGGATTTTTCGGATAGCACAGCCGCGAAACCGTCGCTATAATCCGCGACCTACTGGGGCCTATAGCTCAGTTGGTTAGAGCAGAGGACTCATAATCCTTTGGTCCACGGTTCAAGTCCGTGTGGGCCCACCAAACAAGAAAGCCGCGCAATGCGCGGCTTTTTCGTGTCTGACTGCTCAGTTGGCAAAGTTCTCGATCTTTACCTGTCCCTCGGGAAAGGTCGCGATGATTTCCAGTTCACCGCCCATGGCGCGGATATAGTTGCGCAGCGTGCTGATGTACATGTCGGTGCGTCGCTCCATTTTGGAGATCGCCGCCTGGTTGACATGTAATGTCTTGGCGAGTGTGTCCTGGCTCAACGCCTGAGCCTGGCGCAACTCATGCAGTGGCATTTCTGCTCGTAGCTTCTGGTGCAGAGCGGCGACGCGCGCTTGAGACTCAGGAGAGCGCCGTGCCACCAGATCAGCAAATTTTTTAGCCATTGTCATTGCCCTCTTTTTTCAATGTTTCCAAGTGCTCGTCGTATAGACGCTCAGCCAGCGGTACATGCTCCAGATACCAACGATCCTGTCCGGTTTTGTCACCCCCGATCAGCAGGATCGCGCAGCGTCGCGGATCAAAGGCATACAGAACACGGTAAGGCCTGCCAGCGTGTTGCACCCTCAACTCACGGAGGTTGCCATGCCGTGAGCCCTTGATATCGCTGGTGTAAGGAAATCCCAAGTGCGGCCCCTCATCACCCAGCATCATAACCGTGGCCTGGACCGAGTCCTGCTCAGCGTCGTTGAGGCGATTCCACCAGGCTTCAAACTCATCGGTATATTCAACGTCCCACTTCATACAAATATGCCACCAAAGGAATATAACCTCAAAGGAATAAATGTATGACTCCTGCAGACGTCCGACCACCCTGCTTCCCGCGGCAATTGTTAATGATGATTTCCGATAGTTCGGAGAGCGACAGCCCGGACCTCATGCGTTTGGTTCAACCGCACAGGCCCTACGGCGCCTTGTAAAATCGCTCGCCGCGTTTAGTTTTGTTTACTTAATGTCGCGCAATATCGGATGACGTCGTAGGACGCTGTAGGCAAACTCCGAATCTTGCTTTTGGGCACTTTGCCGCCTTGTTGCGCTTTTCTTCGACGGGATAGTCTCCAGACGTCGCTGCCAATCAGCGATCGGGCTTGGAAACCCGTCAAGTCAAACGCAACAGCCCCATCACAACTGCGTACATTTTTTTTGCAGCCCTGTGTTATGGCCGCTGTGCGTGGGACGTCTTCGGACGTGCCGGTTTCCTTGACTTCCGGTTTTCCAACCTGCGCACAGCTGCCACCCATTCGCTTGGAAACGAACGTGGCAGCTCCTCAAGTTAAGGAGCTACACCATGACCAAAGCAAATACGTCCGAACCCTCAGAGTTAAAAACCGTCGGCTTCACCCCCTTCCTGTATCTCTCTGACCAGCCTTTGTTCCACGTCTGCCGCGACGTCCCCATCACCGATGCCCTGGCCCAAGCCTCTGACCTGCTGTTCCTCGCCAAATCCCTGACCGTGGATGCCGCCTACGCCCAGAACTCCGACCGGCACGCCTGGGCCGCGCACTATCTGACGACGATGAGCAAAGCGGTGATTGATGATGTGGTGAAGGTGCTGACGCGTCGGCCGATCGGTTGAAGAACCTGTAGGAGCGAGCTTGGTCCGGGCGGCGTTCCGACGAGAAAACCCGAGGACACCGCGGGGCATCTGGTTTTACGCGTTTTCGTTCACGACCTTCGCGAGCGAGCTCGCTCCTACAGAGGTTCCAACTGCTCAAGCATTTCCCGCGTCAACAGGACCTCATAGGTATCCGCGGGCCTTCCCCACTGTTCGACCAGGGCCATGCGCTCTGCCAATGCCTCTCCGAGCTCGGTAATGGTGCCTGCCAACGCTTCGACGATCTCTTGAGTGCGCAACCACAGGCGATCGTTGATCGCCTTCAGTTCGGCCGTGATGCTGTCGCACGCCGCCGGATCGGTATCGGGATAGGTGATGTTGCGCAGTAACTGCCGCAATTCCCTGATTTTTGCGTCATCCCGTTCCGCGCCGAATGCACCATTGAGGATGGCGACCGCTTGCGACTTATCAACACGTTTCGCGCGCACATGTGCCGAAGGCAATGTCTGCGCCATGGCGCCCGCGAAGAGGATCATCATCCGGGCTTCCAGGTATTCCTTCATGGCTTCCATTGACGAAATGGGTCGCACCAGGCTGATGGAGGCGCCCCCTTTGTGCCTCAGGTCCATGGTCACTGTGAGGGTCACGCCTCCTGTTTCAAACCCCAACGCCCGGGCCACGACATAGTGGCCCATTTCGTGATGGGCGATCTGCAAGGCATGTTCGCGCACTGCTGCCGGCATCTTCTTCATTGCCATCGCGTCGGCTCTCCCGTTCGACTACGCGTGACTGTAGCTTCGCTGAAGTTTCACACAGAAAAAAGCCGCGCAATCGCGCGGCTTTTTCATACCTGCCTCTCAGCCCTTAATTGGGCAAAGCGTAGGCAATCACATAGTCCCCGCGATCCGTCGATTGACGCGCACCGCCCACTGTCAGCAGGATGTACTGCTTGCCGGTTTTCGGCGATACGTAGGTCATCGGCCCGGACTGGCTGCCCACCGGCAAACGCGACTTCCAGATTTCGTTGCCGTTGCCGGTATCGAAGGCGCGCAGGTAGAAGTCCTGGGTGCCGGCGAAGAACAGCAGGCCGGACTGGGTGGCCAGGGAGGCGCCGAGGGTCGGCATGCCGATCGGGATCGGCAGGTGCATGCGGATGCCCAGCGGGCCGGTGTCCTGTACCGTGCCGACCGGGACTTGCCACATCAGTTTGTGGGTCTTGAGGTCGATGGCGGACATGGTGCCGAACGGTGGTTTCTGGCACGGAATGCCGACCGCCGAGAGGAAGCGCTCGCGCATGGCGCCGAACGGCGTGCCTTCCTGCGGCACCACGCCCATTTCAATACCGCTGGCACCGGCACCGATCTTGTCGCGCGGGATCATGTAGTTGGCCAGGCCCAGGCGCATGTCGTTGACGAACATGTAATTCGTGTTCGGATCAACCGAGACGCTGCCCCAGTTCATGCCCCCCAGAGAGCCCGGGAATTGCAGGGCGCGGTCCATGCCCGGCGGGGTGTAGACGCCTTCGTGACGCATGCCCTTGAACTGGATGCGGCACATTAACTGGTCGAATGGCGTGGCGCCCCACATGTCGGCTTCAGTCAGGGTTTTATTGCCGATTGACGGCATGTCCACCGAGAACGGCTGGGTTGGCGCGTAACGTTCGCCGGGCACATGGCCTTGCGGCACCGGACGCTCTTCGACGCGGGCGATGGGCACGCCGGTTTCGCGGTTGAGCAGGAAAATCTCGCCTTGCTTGGTGACTTGCGCCAAGGCCGGCTGCATGCCGCCCTTGTCGTCCGGCACGTCGTACAGCAGCGGTTGGGCTGGCAGGTCGAAGTCCCACAGGTCGTGGTGAGTGGTCTGGAAGTGCCAGCGCACCTGACCGGTCTTCACATCGAGGGCGACGATGGACGAACTCCATTTGTCATCGAACTCGGTGCGCTGACCGCCGAAGAAGTCCGGTGTGGCATTGCCGGTCGGCAAGTAGACCAGACCGAGGTTGGCGTCGTAGGACATGGCCGACCATACGTTCGGTGTACCACGGGTATACGTCTCGCCCGCCGGAGGGCGTTTGGTGGTGTTCGGGTTGCCCGGATCCCACGCCCACACCAGTTCACCACTACGCACGTCATAGGCGCGCACCACACCTGGCGGCTCGCCGGTGGAGTAGTTGTCTGCCACGCGACCGCCGACGATCACCACATCCCCAGCGACCAATGGGGTCGAGGTTTGCTGGTAGTAACCGGGCTTCACTTCGCCCATGTCGGTGGTCAGATCGACGGTGCCTTGGTTGCCGAACTCTTCACACGGTTTGCCGGTTTCGGCATTGATGGCGATCAGGCGCGCATCGCCGGTCGGCAGAAACAGACGTTTCGTACAGGCTGCGGGCTGATTGTCCGAAGATGCCGGGGTTTCGGAATAACCCAGGCCGCGGCAACGCTGCCAATTAGGCGCGGTGCCTTGCGGGTCGAACTTCCAGCGCTGGGCGCCGGTGTCGGCGTCCAGGGCAAAGACTTTGCCGTAGGCAGTGCAGGTGTAGACCGTGTCGCCGATTTGCAGCGGGGTGTTCTGGTCTTCGGCGCCGGCGCCGGTGCTTTGCGGGATGTCGCCGGTACGAAAGGTCCAGGCCACCTGCAGCTTGTCGATATTGCCCTTGTTTATCTGGTCCAGCGCGGCAAAGCGATTGCCGGCCGTGGTGTTGCCCCAGTGCGCCCAGTCTTTCTGCTCATTGCCCGGTGCAACCGGCGTTACCGTGGGTTCAGTGGCGGCCGTGACCACGTGGGTTGGTACGAACATGTAGGCCATCGTTGCGACGACACCGACGCCCAGAATGCCTGCAAGACCGTAGGCGCCACGGCCCGCCGTCGCGCCCGAAGCGCGGACCAGTGTCGGGTAGATCAATGCGACGACCAGACCGATCACGGCGAACGTCAGCACACGCGAAACCAGCGGCCAGTATTCAAAACCGGCATCCCATACCGCCCAGATCGCCGTCAGAATGAGTGCCAGGCCATACAGCCAGGCGCCCTGTGGTTTGCGGCGGGCGATCATCAGCCCGGAAACCAGCATCGCCAAGCCCATCAGCAGGAAATACCAACTGCCGCCCAACACGATCAGATAACCACCGCCGCCGACCAGGCCGAGCCCGATCAGTGCGATCAGGACACCCAGCCCCGCCAGCAACCCTTTGCTGCCGGCGGCAGCCCCAGAAGTATTCATGTCGGAAATTTTCCCCATTTGTGACAAGGGGCGGAATAATGTACTACCTAGTTACTTATGGCAATTTGTCGCAGTCAAAAATGGCACGAACGGTCGTGAAGCCAGATCACACATCCGTTGCGCGGGATGTGCCTGTAACATGCTCATCCACCGATCCATACCGCTGGAGATGCCCCATTGCCTGACACTCGCCCGCCCGTTCTTGACGAAATCGACCGCCAGTTGATTGCCGCCCTGCAGATCAATGCCCGCGAAAGCGTGGCCATGCTCGCCCGGCAACTGGGCATCGCCCGCACCACGGTGACTTCACGCCTGGCGCGACTGGAAAAGGCCAAAGTGATCACCGGTTACGGCGTGCGTCTTGGCCAGCGAGTGGTGGATGGTGGATTGCAGGCGTACGTGGGGATCACGGTGCAGCCGCGCTCCGGGAAGGAAGTGCTGCGCCGGCTCAGTGCCATGGCCCAGGTGCAACAGCTGTGTGCCGTGAGTGGCGAATTTGATTATGTGGCGTGGTTGCGTACCGATTCGCCGGAGCAACTGGATCAGTTGCTGGATCAGATTGGCAGTGTGGATGGGGTGGAGAAGACGACGACTTCGATCATCTTGAGCAGCAAGATTGATCGGGGGCAGCCGGTTTGAGCTTTCAGTCTTGAATGGGTGGTGTCTGGGCTGGCGCTTTCGCGAGCAGGCTCGCTCCCACAAGGGTCAGTATTGTCAATTCGATTAATACCTTCGTCATATCGATATATTATTTAGCAAAACGACGACACTTTGCGTCTTATTAACGTGTTCCACGCTCTCTAGAATGGCTGCCATCTTTTCCTATACTCAGACGCGCACTCCCCGTCGGGTCGCCAGCAAGGTCAGCCATGAACAAGAACAATCGCCATCCTGCAGACGGTAAAAAACCAGTCACCATTTTTGGTCCGGACTTTCCTTTCGCCTTCGACGACTGGATCGAGCACCCGGCCGGCCTGGGCAGCATTCCCGAGCACAATCACGGTGCCGAAGTGGCGATTGTCGGCGCCGGTATCGCTGGGCTGGTGGCCGCATACGAACTGATGAAGCTCGGCCTCAAGCCGGTGGTCTATGAAGCTTCGAAGCTGGGCGGTCGTCTTCGCTCCCAAGCGTTCAACGGCACCGATGGCATCGTCGCCGAGTTGGGCGGCATGCGTTTTCCGGTGTCGTCCACCGCGTTCTATCACTATGTCGACAAGCTGGGTCTTGAGACTAAACCTTTCCCCAACCCGCTGACGCCAGCCTCCGGCAGCACCGTCATCGATCTGGAAGGTAAAACCCATTACGCGCAGAAACTGGCGGATCTTCCTGCATTGTTCCAGGAAGTGGCTGACGCCTGGGCCGACGCCCTGGAAGCCGGCTCGCAGTTCTCCGATATCCAGCAAGCGATCCGCGACCGCGACGTACCGCGCCTCAAAGAGTTGTGGAACACCCTCGTGCCACTGTGGGACGACCGCACCTTCTACGACTTCGTCGCCACCTCCAAAGCCTTCGCCAAATTGTCGTTCCATCACCGCGAAGTGTTCGGCCAGGTCGGTTTCGGCACCGGTGGCTGGGACTCCGACTTCCCCAATTCGATGCTGGAAATTTTCCGCGTGGTGATGACCAACTGCGACGATCACCAGCACCTGGTGGTCGGTGGCGTGGAACAAGTCCCGCAAGGCATCTGGCGCCATGCACCGGAACGTTGCGTACACTGGCCACAAGGCACCAGCCTCAAGTCGTTGCACAGCGGCGCTCCACGCTCCGGCGTGAAAAAAATCGCCCACGCGCCGGGTGGCCGCTTTGCGGTCACCGACAACAACGGCGATACCCGCGAATACGCCGCGGTGCTGACCACTTGCCAGAGCTGGCTGCTGACCACCCAGATCGAATGCGAAGAAACCCTGTTCTCGCAAAAGATGTGGATGGCCCTGGACCGTACCCGCTACATGCAGTCGTCGAAAACCTTCGTGATGGTCGACCGCCCGTTCTGGAAGGACAAGGATCCGGAAACCGGCCGTGACCTGATGAGCATGACCCTCACCGATCGCCTGACCCGTGGCACTTACCTGTTCGATAACGGCGACGACAAGCCTGGGGTGATTTGCCTGTCGTATTCGTGGATGAGCGATGCGTTGAAAATGCTCCCGCACCCGGTGGAAAAACGCGTGAAACTGGCGCTGGATGCGTTGAAGAAGATCTACCCGAAAGTCGACATCGCCGCGCGGATCATCGGCGATCCGATCACCGTTTCATGGGAAGCCGACCCGCATTTCCTGGGTGCCTTCAAAGGCGCCTTGCCTGGTCACTACCGCTACAACCAGCGCATGTACGCGCACTTCATGCAGGACGAGATGCCTGCGGAACAACGCGGGATATTCATTGCCGGCGACGACGTTTCGTGGACGCCCGCCTGGGTCGAAGGCGCGGTGCAAACATCGCTCAACGCAGTGTGGGGCATCATGAAACATTTCGGCGGAGCCACACATAAAGAGAACCCGGGCCCGGGTGATGTGTTCAAAGACATAGGCCCTATCGCCCTTCCCGAGTAAGAGGAATCCCCGATGCGTGTAGCCCTTTACCAATGTCCACCGCTGCCTCTGGATGTCGCCGGCAACCTGCAACGTCTGCAGCAGCTGGCGCAGGAAGCCAAAGGTGCCGATTTGCTGGTGCTGCCGGAGATGTTCCTGACCGGTTACAACATCGGCGTCGATGCCGTCAGTGTGTTGGCGGAGGTACACAATGGTGAGTCGGCACAGCAAGTTGCGCGCATCGCCCGAACCGCCGGGATCGCCATTTTGTATGGCTATCCCGAACGCACCGAGGACGGCCAGATCTACAACGCCGTGCAGTTGATCGACGCCCAGGGCGAGCGCGTCTGCAACTACCGCAAGACCCACCTGTTCGGTGATCTTGACCGTTCGATGTTCAGCCCCGGCAGCGACGAATTCCCCGTGGTTGAACTCAACGGCTGGAAACTCGGCTTCCTGATTTGCTACGACCTGGAGTTTCCGGAGAATGCCCGACGCCTGGCCCTCGAGGGCGCCGAGCTGATTCTGGCACCGACGGCCAACATGATTCCCTTTGATTTCGTCGCTGACGTCACCGTCCGCTCCCGCGCCTTCGAAAACCAGTGCTACGTGGCCTACGCCAACTACTGCGGACACGAAGGCGATATCCACTATTGCGGCCAGAGCAGCATCGCCGCGCCGGATGGCAGTCGCATCGCCCAGGCCGGCCTCGATGAAGCCTTGATTGTCGGCGAGCTGGATCGTCAATTGATGGTCGATTCCCGCGCCGCCAATCGCTACCTCATCGATCGCCGTCCCGAGCTTTACGGCGCGCTTAACAAGCGCTGATCCGCTAGCATTGGCACTTCACTGTTCCGGAAGTGCCCATGCCTGCGCTGAATCTCCCTCGCCCCCACACTGAAACCCTGGCCAACGGTCTGCGGGTAACGCTGCGTCATGTGCCCGATCTGAAACGCGCCGCTGCTGCGTTGCGGGTCGCCGTCGGCAGTCATGATGTTCCGTTGGCGTGGCCTGGCCTGGCGCACTTTCTGGAGCATCTGCTGTTTTTGGGGACCCAACGTTTTCCTGCGGACCAAGGGCTGATGGCCTACGTCCAGGGTCATGGCGGGCAGGTGAATGCACGCACCTGCGAGCGCACTACCGATTACTTTTTCGAATTACCGCCTCAGGCTTTCAGCGGCGGGCTGGAGCGTCTGTCAGACATGCTCGCCCATCCGCGTATGAATGTGGATGATCAGCAGCGGGAACGGGAAGTTCTGCAGGCGGAGTTTGTTGCCTGGTCCCAGGATGCGACGGCTCAACAGCAGTTTTCGCTGTTCGATGGACTTTCTGAAATTCATCCTCTGCGGGGTTTTCACGCTGGCAATCGCGACAGCCTGCCGGTTGCGCAACCTGAGTTTCAGCAAGCGCTGAAGGATTTCTATCAACGGTTTTATCAGGCCGGGCAGATGACGTTGAGCCTGGCGGGTCCTCAACCGCTCGAAGAACTGAAAACGCTGGCCCAAGTGTTCGCCGATGCCATTCCCGAGGGCAAAAGAGCTCCGCAACAAGCACCTGCACCGCTGATGAATGCTACGAACAGAAGTTATCAACAGATGAACCAACGGCGCCTGGACCTGCTGTTTACGTTTGAAGCGCTGCCCGAATCATCCCCTGAAGCCCTGGCGTTCCTGTGCCATTGGCTGAATGTAGCGAAACCCGGTGGGCTGCTGGCTGAACTGCAACTACGCGGGCTGGCCCAACAGTTGAAAGCAGCCCCGCTGTATCAATTCGCCGGGCAAGCCCTGCTGCACATCGAACTCACGCTGAACAGCAATGCGCAGCCAACTGCGATCCGCGAACAGCTATTGGATTGGCTGGGCTTTTTCGCTCGGCAAGACTGGAGTGAGTTGCGCAACGAATACTCCGTTCTGCTCCAGCGCCAGCAGCAAATCAGCGGCGCCTTGCAACTGGCGCGACTGGACAGCGAACAGCGTGAAGCCGGGTTATCCGAAAACGGCGTGAAGGCGCTCAAGGAAATCCTCCGACAAATCGGTGCTGTGGATAACTTCACCGGCCAATGGCAACTGCCGGCGCCCAACCCGTTTTTGCGCTGCGAAACGCCAACGCCCAACGCCGGATTGATTCGCGGACAGACCAGCGCCCACCGTGGCCTGCGCACGTTTGCCCAGGATCGCTCGCGCAGTCGCCGCGAGCGTTCGCCAATGCAATTCAGCCAGGCGTTGCCGGATAACAGTGCTGAAGGTGCGCTGTATCTGCGTTGGCGCCTGGACGCGGCACCTTGCAGCAGTCTCCAGTCCCGCCTGGAAAACAACTTGCAACCGTTGCGCGAAGAAGCCCGGCAGGCGGGCGTGGATTTTTCGTTCAGCGCATCGGGCAATGAATGGCTGCTGAAGATGACCGGACTCCAGGAGCCGATGCCCACTGTCCTGGAACATGTGCTGAAAACGCTGGCAAACCCTGATGAGGTTTTCCCACAGGACGAACCGACGACCGTTGCGTTGATGCCGATTCGGCAACTGCTCAAGGCATTGCCCGCTCAATGCCTTGAGCCCACCGCGGAATCGGATGACTTGCAGCAACTCTGGTCGACTGCCCGCTGGGACGGTCTGGCGATGGGCTTCGGCGCCCAGACCCAAGCGGCAATGGGCTTGTCACTGAGCCGCATACCCGGCACACCGGACAACCAACTGACACCTCCGCCAACGATTCGCTCGCAACACCTCTGGAACCAGATCGACACCGGCTCCAGCGAACACGCGGTATTGCTGTTTTGCCCGACTGCATCCACGGACATCGCCGACGACGCAGCGTGGCGCTTGCTCGCTCACCTCACGCAGACGCCTTTCTACCAGCGCCTGCGCGTGGAGTTGCAGCTCGGCTACGCGGTGTTCAGCGCACTGCGTCAGATGCACGGACAAACCGGGCTGCTGTTCGGCGTGCAATCACCCAACGTCGCACCGTCGGATCTATTGCAACACATCGAGCAGTTCCTCAATGAGTTGCCAAAAATGATCCATGGCATCGATGACGCCAGTTTCGTCACTCTTCGCCAAGCGCTGGTCGATCAATTCTGCGCTGACGCATTACCCAACGCCCAAGCCGCCGATCTGCTCTGGCAGGGCAAGCTGGCCAACCGCTCGTCGGAATATTTGGTTCAACTCTCCGACGCGATTCTTGTGTTGGATCAACCTGCGCTCATCGCCGCCACACGACGCCTGATTCAAGCCGAAGGCGGTTGGCGTTGCCTGTCCAGCGGGCCGCGTCCTGGCTCGCCTTGGCAAGTGGCAAAATGATCATTACCGAGGCTGCAATTAACTTTCTCGAACATTTGCAGCCAATTCCATTGAAATTTTAAGTAACATAGCTGCCTAACTATCTGACACCTCTTGCCGGAGGTGGACTATATGTATAGATGCCACCAGTCCCATCACTTGAAGGAACGCCCCCATGTCTTGGACAAAACCTGCTTACACCGACCTGCGTATCGGCTTTGAAGTCACCATGTACTTCGCCAGCCGCTAATCTCTGCCTTGGCAGACATGCAGTACGACGCCTCGGTTATGCCGAGGCGTTTTATTTTCAGCGTTACTTTTAATTTCAACGTTGCAATGATGGAGCATCCATGCTTGTCCAGATTCTAGGTTCCGCCGCCGGCGGCGGTTTCCCCCAGTGGAACTGCAACTGCGTGAACTGCGCCGGTTTTCGCAACGGCAACCTGCGGGCCAAGGCGCGAACCCAGTCGTCTATCGCGATCTCCGATGACGGCGTGAATTGGGTGCTGTGCAATACCTCACCGGACATCCGTGCCCAACTCCAGAGCTTCGCCCCGATGCAGCCGGGCCGCGCGCTGCGCGATACCGGCATCGGCGCAATCATCCTGATGGACAGCCAGATCGACCACACTACCGGCCTGCTCATGCTGCGTGAAGGTTGCCCGCATCAGGTCTGGTGCACCGACATGGTCCACGAAGACCTGAGCACCGGGTTCCCGTTGTTCAACATGCTGACTCACTGGAACGGCGGCCTGATCTGGAACCGCATCGAACTGGACCAGAGCTTCAATATCCCGGCCTGCCCTAACCTGCTTTTCACTCCGCTGCCACTGCGTAGCGCCGCACCGCCCTACTCGCCGCACCGCTTCGACCCACATCCGGGCGACAACATCGGCCTGATCGTCGAAGACCTGAACACCGGCGGTAAACTGTTCTACGCGCCAGGCTTGGGCAAGGTCGATGCATCGTTGCTGGAGATCATGGCCAGCAGCGATTGCCTGCTGGTGGACGGTACGCTGTGGGACGACGACGAAATGCAGCGACGCGGCGTCGGCACCCGCACCGGTCGGGAAATGGGCCACCTGGCGCAGAACGGCCCGGGCGGCATGCTCGAAGTGCTGGAGCAATTGCCCGATCAGCGCAAGGTGCTCATCCACATCAACAACACCAACCCGATTCTTGATGAGGATTCGCCGGAACGCGCGGAGCTGGATCGACGCAATGTTGAAGTGGCGTATGACGGCATGAGTATTGTGCTGTAGGGATTAAGACCGCTGCGCGGTCATTCGCGAGCAGGCTCGCTCCCACAGGAGAATTCGATCAACTGTGG
>NZ_JBSVWS010000030.1:0-43137 GCF_054071155.1 Pseudomonas sp. SDO5532_S415
TCGCATATCCCTTGTGGGAGCGAGCCTGCTCGCGAAGGCGGCATCACTGTGAACGATCCTGGCCCTGACTCACCCTGATCACTGAGCCTGAAATGTTTCCAGATAAGCCAGCAAATCATCGATCTTCTCCTGATCGCTGATCCCCCAGAAAATCATCCGCGTGCCCGATACCACGGCCTTGGGATCCTCGATGTACGCCGCGAGTTTGTCCCGCGTCCAGACAATGCCCGATGATTTCATGGCATCAGAATACTGATAGTCCGTGGTGCTGCCCGCCACGCGTCCGAACACATCGTTAAGTTGCGGGCCGAAGAATGCGCGCGCGCCCTCCCCGACCTGATGGCAGCCGCCACACACCCGTTTGAACAGTTTCCCGCCCGCCTCGGCATCCCCCTGCGCGGTCGCTTGCGCGGCGAACAGGCCTGTACAGAGACTCAGGATGAAGGTCATCACGGCCGCTTGGTTCATTTACCGCTCCAGATCAGGCATTGCCCATCGCAAAAAATGGCCGCCATTTGATCATGACTTGGCCGCTTTCCCGAAGCACTTCAGGCGCATGCCAACTAAGCCTGCCGTCCATCCCGCCAACGAGCGCGCAGCCGTTGCCCGCCTAGACTAGCCTATCAATGCGTCTCAACGGCAAGGCGCATCGACTCACCCAGTGTGTGGCATGAACACCTGCCACCGCCCACCAACAGACGGAGGCACAATCATGAAAATTGTCGTCATCGGCGGTACAGGCCTGATCGGAACACAACTCTGCAAAATCCTGCGCGAAAGTGGACATGATGTCGTGCCCGCCACACCGAGTACCGGTGTCAACGCGGTGACCGGGGAAGGATTGCAGGCAGCGTTGCAAGGCGCCGAGGTGGTGGTCGATGTCGCCAACTCACCCTCGTTCGAAGACGCCGCCGTACTCGAGTTCTTTGAAAAGTCCGGGCGCAACCTCGCCGCTGCCGAGAAGACCGCGGGGGTCAAGCACCACGTTGCGCTCTCGGTGGTCGGTACGGAGCGGATGCTCGAAAGCGGTTACTTCCGCGCCAAAATGGCCCAGGAGGAATTGATCAAAAAATCCGGGGTGCCCTTTACGATCCTGCGCGCCACGCAGTTTTTCGAATTCCTCGGCGCCATTGCGCAATCCGGTGCTCAAGCAGACGGCACCATTCGCCTGACTTCGGCCGCCCTGCAGCCGATTGCCTCGGCCGATGTCGCGGCGGCACTGGCCACGATTGCCGTGGCCGCCCCCACCGGCAAGACCGAGGAAGTGGCCGGTCCCGACAAGCAGCCCCTGGTCTCGTTCGCCAAAACCTACCTGCAGCACACCCAGGATCAGCGCGACGTGATTACGGACGATAAGGCCGGGTACTACGGCGCGATCATCAACGACCAGTCGCTGACGCCTGGCGCCAACCCCATCCTCGGCAAGATTCACTTCGATCAATGGCTCAAGAGCACCAGCGCCTAGCGCTGACGAACAGGGGTGTGCGACTCGCCCCGCTCTCTCACTTCATCAGGAGCGTCCCATGCGAACTCCCTTTATCTTCACCCTGCTTGCCCTGTCGTTCACCGCCTCCACGCCGGCCCTGGCTGCCGACGCGCCACACCCGGACGTCAAGGAGGTGTCGGTCACGGCACTTCCCGATTACCCCGGCAAGGAAATGTTGATTCTCACCGTCGAGTACCCGCCAGGCGGTGCCGACCCGGTTCACCGGCACGACGCCCATGGTTTCATCTATGTGCTCGAAGGCTCCATCGTCATGGGGGTCAAGGGTGGCAAGGAAGTCACGCTGATGCCCGGACAAAGTTTTCACGAAGGCCCCAACGACATCCACACCGTGGGCCGCAACGCGAGTCAGGACAAACCCGCCAAATTCGTCGTATTTCTGTTGAAAGACCAAGGCAAGCCACCGGTCATCCCGGTGCCTTGAACGGGTCGCTTTGCTACTGCTGCCGACTCATTGCCCTGCGCAAAAAAAAGGGTCGGCAGCCTCCTGCCCTCCACTCGACCCATACCTGCGTATGACGCGTTCATACCAAGATATCCAGCCGCACAACCTATGCATAAGTGACGTGATTTCTGGGCCAATTAAGATGCACGCATCGAATGTCCGGGCTGAAACGGCCTGCATTCATGCCTGCCAGGTTATTGCTTGAATAACCCCCCTGACCCAAAAGGTGAACATGATGAACACCCCTCGTTATGCATTAGGGATTGCCCTGTTTTCGACCCTTGGATTGATCGCGACAAACCTTCACGCCGCCGAGACCGGTACCGGAACAGCCGGTGCCAGCACCGCCGCGCACAACGCTGCCGAAGGCGGCGCCGACCGCATCAAGGAAAGGCAACTGGCCGCGGACGGTGCGGATCGTCTCAAGGGCAATCAGGTTGCAGAAGGGGGTGCTGACCGTCTGAGAGAACGGCAACTCAAACAGAACCAGGTCGCCGAAGGCGGCGCTGATCGCCTGAAAGAACGCCAACTCGCCGAAGGCGGCGCTGATCGCCTGAGGGAACGCCAACTCGCCGAGGGTGGCGCTGATCGCCTGAAAGAACGCCAACTCGCCGAAGGCGGTGCCGATCGCCTGAGGGAACGCCAACTCGCCGAAGGCGGCGCTGATCGCCTGAAGGAACGCCAGCTTGCCGAGGGCGGCGCCGATCGCCTGAGGGAGCGTCAACTGGCGGCGGACGGTTCCGAGCGCCTGAAACAAAACAGCGTTGCAGCGGGCGGGTACAACTCGATGCGCGGGACACGGGTGGCGGAAGGCGGCTCCGACCGACTGCTGCAGAATCATTACGCCGACGGCAGCAACGGCTACGATGCCAGCTCCGACGTCATGCCCTACTTCTGCCTGGAATGCCGCTGAAATCCGGGACAACCCAGATACCAATTGTAGGAGCGAGCCTGCTCGCGATGGGCGTGAACGATGATACGGGCTGTCTGGATGAACGCATTGTCCGGGCGTTTTTCGCGAGCAGGCTCGCTCCTACAGTAGATTTCCTGTGAACACAAAATCTGTGTATGGCAGGGAAAAAAATGAAATCCGGGGCCCCGTGAAGGGCTCCGGATTTTTTGTTGGGTCGGCTATCAGTCCTTGAAATCGGTCGAGAGCGCCAGCTCATTCCACTCGGCCAGTTCCTGGGCGACGAAGCGGTTTTTCGCTTCGATCCGCGCAATGGTGTCGCTGCCCAGTGCCAGACGTTGCGGCGGGTTCGACGCATTGACCAGCGCCAGCATGGCCTCGGCAAATTTCACCGGATCACCGGGTTGGGCATGGTTGGCGGCCTCGGCATGCTTGCGCATGGCACCGACCGTTTCGTCGTAATCCGGCAACTCCAGCGCGGTCTTCACCAGTGACTGCTCGTCAAGGAAGTCGGTGCGGAAGAAGCCCGGTTCCACCACCGTGGCGTGGATGCCCAGTGGCGCCAGTTCCTGATGCAGCGCCTCGGTGATGCCTTCGACCGCAAACTTGGTCGAACCGTAGACCCCCCAGCCCATGTAGGCCTGGTAGCCGCCGATGGAGGAAATGTTGATCACATGTCCGGAGCGCTGGCGACGCATGTGCGGCAGTACCGCGCGGGTCACGTTGAGCACGCCGAAGACGTTGGTGGCGAACAGGCGCTCGGTCTCGCTGGCGCTGGTTTCCTCTACTGCACCCAACACACCGAAACCGGCATTGTTGATCAGCACGTCGATCCGACCGAAACGCTTGATGCCTTCTGCCACGGCCTGATGCGCTTCTTCTTCGCGGGTCACGTCCAGACGCACGGCCAGCAGGTTTGGATGATCACCCAGTTTGGCCGTGATTTCTTCGGGTTTACGGGCCGTGGCAATCACCGCGTCGCCAGCACGCAGAGCCTGTTCTGCGATCAGAGTGCCAAAACCACGGGAAGCACCAGTAATGAGCCAAGTACGCATATCAACTCCTCCTGTCAGCGGCCCGAGCGTGATTGCCGGGCCTTCTTGATGAGTTGACGCAACTTTAAAACTCCACTACTGATGTGATAATCCCAATAATTTTGCATGACTTTGTGAAAGGCATTCACATATGAAAGCACCTTCAGCGGCGGATCTCTCGATCTTCCTGTGCGTGGCCAGTCACCTGAACTTCAGCCGGGCAGCGGTCGAGCTGGGCGTGACGCCTTCAGCACTCAGCCATGCGGTGCGCACCCTGGAGAACCGGCTCGGCGTCAGGCTGTTCAACCGCACCACCCGCAGCGTCGGGCTGACCGAGGCTGGCGAGCGACTCTGCGCACGATTGAAACCGGCCTTCCGGGATATCGACGATGCCCTGGAAGACCTCAACCACTTCCGCGACAAACCCTCCGGCAGCCTGCGCATCACGGCCGGTCGCCAGGCCGCGGAA
The DNA here is from genome assembly GCF_054071155.1 of Pseudomonas sp. SDO5532_S415. Classification (NCBI taxonomy): domain Bacteria; kingdom Pseudomonadati; phylum Pseudomonadota; class Gammaproteobacteria; order Pseudomonadales; family Pseudomonadaceae; genus Pseudomonas; species Pseudomonas sp. SDO5532_S415. The sequence continues at coordinate 4,363 of NZ_JBSVWS010000030.1, forward strand.
TTGGTGCTGCTGCCACTGGCCGGCCGGTTCCTGGAGGTCTATCCGGATGTGAAGCTGGAGATCGTGGCCGATGATGGCCTGGTCGATGTGGTCTCCGCCGGTTTCGATGCCGGCGTGCGTTTCGGCGCGCGCCTGGAGGCCGACATGGTGTCCTTGCCGATCGGCGCCTACATGCGCTCGGTGGTGGTGGGCTCGCCGGCGTTCTTTGCCCGGCACCCGGTTCCGCAGAAACCCGAAGACATTCACGGCCTGCCGTGCATCCGCCATCGTTTTCCGAGCGGTTCGCTGTATCGCTGGGAGTTCGAACGTGGCGGTATCGCCCAGGAAATCGAAGTCGACGGCCCCCTGACCCTGGGCGATGTGAGCCTGATGGTCGGCCCGGCCCTGCAAGGCGTCGGCATCGCCTACATCTTCGAAGACATGGTCAAGGCACAGGTGGCCGACGGCAGCCTGATCCAGGTGCTGGGCGACTGGTGCCCCTACTACCCGGGACTGCACCTCTATTACCCGAGCCGGCGCCATGTACCCGCGACACTCAAGGCCTTCATCGAGTTTGCCCGTGCGGCCCGGGAGCAGAGTCCCCGTTGACCCGCAAAGCCGTTCACTTAAGCGTGGGGACCACATTTGTGGCGAGCGAGCTTGCTCCGGGCGGCGTTCCGACGCTGGGCTGCGCAGCGGCCCCAAAAATCTGCCAGCCGTTGCAATGATATGAGTGCTGCGCACTCAAGCGGGAGCAAGCTCCCTCGCCACAGGATTGACTCAAGTGCAACAGATCACATCAGGCAACATTCAGTAATCATGTCATTGGCGGCGATCTGTACAACGCATCGGACGCAGTGTTACAGATGATTTCTTCAGCCGCCGACGGAGATAAACCATGCGTCAGGACCATCTGGACGGGTTGGTGACCTTCATCGCTGTCGCCGAGGAAAAAGGCTTCTCGAACGCGGCCGTCAGACTCGGCATTTCGCCGTCCGCGGTCAGCCAGAGCATCCGCGGACTCGAGGAACGCCTGGGCCTGGTGCTGTTCAACCGCACCACCCGCAGCGTATGCCTGACCGAGATCGGCGAACGTTACCTGGAGCGCGTGCAACCGGCCCTGGAACAACTGACCTCGGCCTCCCGCGAACTCGGGCGCGAAGCCAGCCATCCCACCGGCCTGCTGCGCATCAATGTGCCGCGCGCCGCCTACCTGATCGTGCTGCAACCGATGTTGCGCCACTTCATGGCGACCTACCCGGAAATCAATCTGGAGATCCGCGTGGAAAACCTGCTGGAGGACATTGTCAGCCAGGGTTTCGACGCCGGCATCCGCTTTGGTGACGCGGTGGACAAGGACATGGTCGCGCTGCCCATCGGCCCGGACATGCAGGCGCAGGTGATCGCCGCGCCCGATTATCTGGACCGCCACGGTTTACCGGAACACCCCAGGGACTTGCTGAGGCACGACTGCATCGGCTTTCGTCACAGCACCAGCGGGCAAATCGAACGCTGGGCATTCGAAAAGGCCGACGAGAAATTCGAGCTGCCGGTCAAGGGCCGGCTGATCGTCAACGACTCGGAAATACTGGTGCGCTCGGCACTGGACGGCCTGGGCATCGCCTACATGATCAACGGCTACATCGAGCCCTTTATCGAGCAGGGTCGGCTGATCCGGCTACTGCCGGACTGGAGCCCGACCTTCCCTTCCCTGCATTTGTACTACCCGGATCGACGCCGGGTGCCGGCCAAGCTGCGGGCGCTCATTGACTTCCTGCGCAACGAACGCCACAGCCTGGGGCCAATCGAAGAACTCATCATCTAACGTTTGTCAGGCCTGACGAAGCGCCTGCGGGTCCACCGGCAGACTGCGCAGACGCTTGCCGGTGGCGGCGAAAATGGCATTCACCACCGCCGGCGCGATCGTCACGGTCGACACTTCACCCAATCCCCCCGGCGACTCGCCGCTCTCGACCCGGAACGTCTCGATCTGCGGCGTCTCGTTGATCCGCAAGACCCGATAGGTGTCGAAATTGCCCTGCTCGACCTGACCGTCCTTGAACGTGATATTGCCGAACAGCACGGCGCTCAAGCCGAAAATGGTGCCGCCCTGTACCTGGGCGACCACGCTGTCGGGATTGATCGCAATGCCGCAATCGACCACCGTGATGATCTTGTGCACCTGCACTTCGCCATTGGGCTTGACGCTCACTTCCGCCACTTGCGCCGCGTAGGTGCTGAAGCAGGAGGTCAGCGCCAGGCCACGGCCACGCCCCGCGGCGGGCGGCGTGTCCCAGGCGGATTTCTCCCGGAGCATTTGCAGCACCTTCACTGCCCGCGGGTGTTTCTCCAACAGCGGGTAGCGGAATTCGAATGGATCGGTCTTCGACAGATGAGCCAGTTCGTCGACCAGACCTTCGACCATGAACGCGTTCTGGGTATGCCCTACCCCGCGCCAGAACGCCGGCAAGATACCCGCCGGCGGATCGTGACGCACGTAATGCACGTTCAGGTTCGGGAACGCGTATGGGCCGCAGGCATCGCGGATGGCATCACGGTCGATGCCATTGACGAACGCCGCCGGCGCCCAACGGGCCAGGATCGAACCGCCGGTGACCTTGTGCGTCCAGGCCACCGGACGGCCCTGGGTATCCAGTCCGGCACTGAGGTGATTGTAGTGGAACGGCCGCAACGTGCTGTGCCGGGTGTCCTCTTCCCGGGACCAGATGACTTTCAACGGGTAGTCCACCTGCCGGGCCAGTTTCACCGCGTCGGCGACGAAGTCGACTTCAAGGCGACGGCCGAAACCACCGCCGATCAAATGGTTGTGCACCTGCACGGACGCTTCCGGCAGGCCCGTCAATTGCGCGGCCACCGCTTTGGCCCGCGCCGGCACCTGGATACCCAGCCACAGGTCACAGCCGTCCTTGCGCACATGCACCGTACAGTTCACCGGTTCCAGGCAGGCATGGGCCAGAAACGGCACCTGGTAAGTGACTTCGACTTTCCGGTCGGCCTTGGCCAGTGCCGCCTTCACATCACCTTCGTTGCGCACTTGGACGCCAGGTTCGAGCGAGGCCGCCGTGATGTTCTTGAGCATCGACTCGCTGGACACCCCGGCGTTGGCCCCGGCGTTCCATTTGATCTGCAACAGTGACAAACCCTTGCGCGCCGCGCCCATATGATCGGCCACGACAGCAACCGAGTTGTCGGTGTGCAGCACCTGGCGCACGCCTTTGACGGCCATCGCCGGTGCCGGGTCGACGGACTCGAAGGTGCCGCCAACCACCGGGCACAACATCAGCGTCGCGACTTTCATGCCGGGCGGACGGACATCGATGCCGAACACCGCCTTGCCATTGACCTTGTCCGGCGAGTCGGTGCGTTTGGCGGGCGTGCCGATCAGCTTGAATTCACTGGGATCTTTTAAAGGAATGGGCGATGGCAAGGGTAATGTCGACGCCGCGTCCACCAGTTCGCCATAGCCCAGTTTCCGGCCGCTGTCAGGGTGCAGCACCACGCCCTTGTCAGCCTTGCAACTCTCGACCGGGACGCCCCATTGCCTGGCCGCCGCGCTGACCAGCAGAATCCGCGCCGCCGCCCCGGCCTCGCGCAGCGGCTTCCAGTTGCCGGGAACCGAGGTCGAACCACCGGTGACCTGAAAGCCCAGCATCGGGTTGGCGTAGCGTTTGTCGTCGGCGGGGGCGTGTTCGATGACCACTTGATCGAGGCCCACTTCCAGCTCTTCGGCGATCAGCGCCGGCATCGAGGTGTAAGTGCCCTGGCCCATCTCGACCGGTTGTATCGTCAGGAAAATCCGCCCCTCGCGGTCGATGCGCACATAGGCGTTGGGGGCAAACTCAGCCTCCCCCGCCTGGGCGCCGCGCATCAGCCCCGGCAGCGAGAAGCTGATCAGCAACCCGCCGCCTATCGCCGCGCCGGCCTTGATGAAACCGCGTCGAGTGAGGCCTTCGCTGGTATCGATCGGGTTCATGATGCGGCCTCCGTAGTGGCAACAACGACCGGGCCGGCAGCGGTCTTGATCGCTTCGCGTATCCGCACATAAGTGCCGCAGCGACAGATATTGCCCGCCATCGCGCTGTCGATGGCTTGATCGTCCGGGTGTGGATTGGTGGCCAGCAATGCCGTGGCGGACATGATCTGCCCGGACTGGCAATAACCGCACTGCACCACTTCGTGCGCCAGCCAGGCGTCCTGTACGCGCTTGCCCGTCGGTGTTTCGCCAATCGCTTCGATGGTGGTGATTTCCGCCGCCAGCAGAGCGCTGACCGGCATCATGCAGGAACGTATCGGCGTGCCGTTCATGTGCACCGTGCACGCGCCGCACAACGCCATCCCGCAGCCGAACTTGGTGCCGGTCATGCCCAGCACATCGCGTAGCACCCATAACAAGGGTGTGTCGTCATCCACATCAACCTGATGGACAACCCCATTGATCTTGAGACTCTGAGCCATGAAGCCTCCTCATCCATCCGGTGCTGAAACAATTGTTATGGTTTTGGCGCTCGTCCCCGGATGCCACCTTGCAGGGGACGCGCGTCAGCTCACTAGAGTAGAGAGTCTGCTCTTTTGAAGTACCGCCAATTCCTGCAAGAGCCTTGAAGGGAAACTTAACAATGATGCCGTGCAACGGGCGGTTGCGCTTCGCTCACCCCCGGCTCGGCTCATCCTCCACCAGCAACGCGGCCAGGCGCTTGATCAACGGCGTCGCCAGCAGCACGAAAGGAATAAGGGTGGCCCAGGCCAACAACCAGGCCTTGAACCAGTAAACCAGCAATGCATCGGGGGAAAGGCCGGAGGGACTGGCGACCGCGGCGGCAATGGCGCAGGTAATGGCCGACTGGATCACGCCAGTGGCGTGCTGACGGTAGCGTGGGGAAAGTCTGCGCATGCTGCGAACCTCCTGCGGGTATGGCGGTGCCCCGTGCAACGGTGCACCGCCAGGGTGTGGATCAGGCCTTGAGGTAGTCCAGGGTTTGCGCCGTGGTCCACAGGGCATTGGCGATGTAGCGGTAGTTGATCAGCGCCGCCAGGTAACCATCGCCTTCCGGAGTGCTCGGGCCGGCGGTGGCGTCACGGACCACGGCCACTTCAAACCCCTGCTCCAGCAGCTCACGCAAGTGCGACTCGACACAAAGGTTGGCTGCCATGCCCGCCAGAATGACCTGCGACACGCCGTGCTTGCGCAGTTGCAGCGCCAGGTCATTGGTTTCCGGACCGTACACCTTGTGCGGCGAGGCAATGATGGTTTTGCCATCGAGGATGTAGGGCTTGAATTCGGGCATGAAATCGGCACCGGAGTTTTCAAAACCGTCGAGAGTCAGCGGCCCCTTGCGATCGAACATGCAGATGCTGTGCATGACTTTCTCCAGTGGCCCGCCGAACTGCCATTCGTGGTCGCACGGATAGTAGTAATGCGGGGAAACGGCGACGGTAATGCCCGCGTCTTTGGCCGCGGCGAACAACTGACCCAGGTGATTGACCACATCGTGTTCGACGACGCTCTTGCCGAACACGCTCCAGCTCACGCCCTCGGGGCTGAGGAAGTCGATCTGCGGGTCGATGACCACCAGCGCGGTGCGGGACAGGTCGAGTTTCATGCCCGGGTCCGGCAATGCGGGCTCCGCCGGGTCGGTGTACTGGGGGGCGATGCGAATCGAATCGTTGCTCATAGCGGTGGACTCCGGTCGTGGACGAGAAATATCGCTCTGCGCCGTGACACCCTTGAGGGGCGTTGATTACCATCGGCGAGAGCTGCATCCTACGGTCGCGCCCTGCTCCACTTTTGCCAGGACGTGCAGAGTCTTTACCCGGGCGTCTCCAGCATGGATATCCTTTCCCAATTCTTCGAACGCACGCATCTGCAGGGCCGACTGTTCTTCGCCGGTCCCGTGGACGGTACGCTGGTGCTCGACAAGCCGCCGGGCATGGCGTTTATCCATGTGATCAGCCGCGGCGGCATCGACATGGTCCAACCGGGGCTGCCGAAAATTTCCATCAACGAACCCAGCGTGCTGTTCTGCCCCAGCAGCTGCCGTTATCAGCTGCGTTCCAATTCCGCGCAAGGCGCCGAGTTGATCTGCGCTTCGATCCAGTTCGGGCGCAATGCCGTGCAGCCCTTCCCCCTCGGGCTCAAGGAAACCCTGGTGTTTCCGTTCCGGCAACTGGACAACCTCGTCCCCCTGCTCGGCATCCTGATCAACGAATTCCAGGACCAGGCCCCGGGCCGGAGCAAGGCATTGAACCTGCTGCTCGAATATCTCTTCGTGCGGCTGGTTCGGCGCTCGGTGATGGAAGGCAAGATTTCCAGCGGCCTGCTCTATGCCCTGCAGGATGGGCGCCTTGCGACCGTGTTCAGCCGGATTCACCAGGAACCGGAGGCACTCTGGACCGTGGAGAAACTGGCTCAGCTTGCGAACATGTCGCGGTCGAAATTCTCGGCGTGCTTCACCCGGATCATGCAGATCTCACCGATGGGCTACGTCACCGCCTGGAGAATGAAACTGGCCCAGGACCTGCTGCGCGACGGGGTGCAGATCAAGGTGATCGCCGACTCGGTGGGCTACAGCTCGCAAGCCTCGTTCTCCAGAACCTTCCTCAACGTGGTGGGCCTGCCGCCGGCCGAATGGCTCAAGCGCGATGCAAGCGGTGAAGACGTGCCGCAAGTAACGGCCCACGTACAGCGCGACCTGCCGGACGATTCAACCCATCAATAACCCAGTCAGAGGGACAACAGATGATCACCTGCTACCTGAAATATGTGCTCGACCCCTACAAGCTCGACGCGTTCGAACACTACGGCAAACTGTGGATTCCCCTGGTGGAAAAATTCGGCGGCCAGCATCACGGTTACTTTCTGCCGTCCGAAGGTGCCAACAACATCGCCCTGGCCATGTTCACCTTCCCCAGCCTTGCCGCCTACGAAACGTACCGGCAACAGTCGATGAACGACCCGGAATGCATCGCCGCGTTCAAGTACGCCGAAGAAACCCGTTGCATCCTCAGTTACGAGCGCAGCTTTTTCCGGCCCGTCTTCGGCTGATCAAAAACGCAGCCTGCGCCTGACAACAATCCCCTGTGGGAGCGAGCCTGCTCGCGAAAGCGGCTTATCAATCAACATTCATGTCGACCGGCCCACCGCTATCGCGAGCAGGCTCGCTGCCACAGAGCACTGGATCCTCGAGAGACTTCGCTGCGGCAAAAAATTTCCCTTCAGCACCTTTCGGCCATGTGAATGGCCAGCCATTGGCCATACTGCAATGTGCCCCCCCTCCCGATCTCCCTGCCCAGCCTGGTGAGCGAACATGAACATCCCGTGGAGCCGTTTTCGCGCATTAATCCTGCTGCTGACGCTGTGCTGCCTCAACACGGCACTGGCACAGACCCAACCCGAACTGCCTGCCGTCGAACTGACTCCGGCTGAAGAAGCCGAGGTGCAAAAAATGGTGTTGCCCGTTCTGCCGGACTGGGTCGGGGATTTCGAAGGCATGCGCGAACGCCGGTTGATCCGAGTGCTGGTGCCTTACAGCAAGACCTTTTTCGAGCTTGATCGCGGTCGGCAACGAGGGCTGAGTTATGAGCTAGGCAAGGGGCTCGAAGCCTGGCTGAACAAGACCCAACCCTATTCGAAAAAATCCATGCAATGGCGGGTCATGTTCATCCCGACCGCCCGCGACGAGTTGATGCCCAAACTGATCAAAGGCGTTGGCGACATCGCCGCCGGCGGGCTCACCGTGACCGAGGCACGACTCAAGGACGTGGATTTCAGCGATCCGTTTGCAGTCAACATCCCGGAAATCCTGGTGTCCGCCCCTGGCAGCAAACCCGTGGAAAAACTTGAAGACCTGTCCGGTCAGGAAATTACCGTGCGGGCGTCCAGCAGCTACTACGAGCACCTCCAGGCGTTGAGCGCCTCATTCAAGGAGCAAGGCCTGGCGCCCATCGACCTGAAGGCCGCCGATGAAAACCTGGAATCCGAAGACCTGCTGCAAATGGTCAATGCCGGGTTGCTCAAGTCCACAGTGGTGGATCGATATATCGCAAAAATCTGGGCGCCGCTGTACACCGATATGCAGATTCACGAGGGCATTGTTGTGCATGACAACTCCGAGTTTGCCTGGGCGATTCGCAAGGACAGCCCACAGTTGAAAAGCCAGCTCGCCGGTTTCGTCAAAACCCACAAGATCGGAACCACCTTTGGTAACAGCCTGCGCACCAAGTACGTCACCAACAGCAGCAAACGGGTGGTCAACGCAACGTCCGAAGCCGAGATGAAGAAGTTTCAGGAAATGGTGGAGATCTTCAACCGCCACGCCAGCACCTACGGTTTCGATCATTTGATGCTCATGGCGCAGGGTTTTCAGGAGTCGCAACTCGATCAGAAGGCCCGTAGCCCAAGAGGTGCGGTCGGTGTCATGCAGTTGCTGCCGACAACCGCCAAGGACCCAAAGGTGGCCATTGACGACATCGACAAGAGTGCCGACAGAAACATCGAAGCCGGCAGCAAGTACATGCGCCTGCTCGCGGACAAGTACCTGAACGACCCTCAATTGACGCAAATGAATAGGACCCTGATGACCTTCGCCGCCTACAACGCCGGGCCGGGCAATCTGCGCAAATTCCGGGCGTTGGCAGAAAAGTCCAATCTGAACAAAAACGTCTGGTTTGGTAATGTCGAGCAGGGGGCGGCACAAGTGGTTGGCCGTGAGACCGTGGATTACGTCGGCAACATCTACAAGTACTACGTGGCGTACAAGCTTGTAGAGGAAAAATCCGCCTCGGGCGCTGCAAAACCCACCCAGTGATGGCAAGCAGCTTCTGCGCCGAAGATCTCAACCCCCATAAACAGCGGCTTTCAGCCTGGATAACTCCAAATATCGATCTACGCTGAACGCCTTGGCCTTCAGCATGGCCAACGATCTGTATCCGCTGCTGCCGTTTCATCAGCCGCTGGTGTTTGCGGCCTGTCACACCCCAGCGAGGATTCCATTTTCCCGCCGTACTGATGCGCGAAAGCGGGTTTTGACGCCGTTGCCACCCCGGTGGCGTACCGCTGAAGGATGAGTGCCGTCTGGATCAAGGTTCGGCAACAAATCGACGAACGACGCCTATTCCGCGACCTGCGACCACGCGGGGCTTGAATTGTCGAACTAATCTTCCACGACTGTCTTGAGCAGTGAACGGAAATGCCATTGTGTCGTCAGGCGATTTCCTTGAACTGTCCAGGCTAAATGTTGGGGGGGTTACTCACGAAGATGCTTGTTGTTTTGCCCTCGATGCCTGAGCGGCCTACAACGAGGATCTGAACTTGAGAAAGGACACCCTTATGAACAGGTTCGCGCACCGCTCCAGGCTTTACCTCGTATGTTCATTGTTGCTGGCAATCAACGTTGCCCAGGCGGCACAAACCGAAAAAACCAATATCCTGTTCATCGTCTCCGACGACACGGGCTACGGTGACCTCGGCCCTTACGGCGGCGGTGTCGGACGAGGCATGCCGACGCCCAGCATCGACCAGTTGGCGGCAGAAGGCACCACTTTCTATTCCTTCTATGCCCAACCCAGTTGTACCCCGGGCCGGGCCGCGATGCAGACCGGGCGCATCCCCAACCGCAGCGGCATGACCACGGTAGCCTTTCAGGGTCAGGGCGGTGGCTTGCCGGCGGCGGAATGGACGCTGGCCTCCGTGCTCAAGACCGGTGGTTACGAAACCTATTTCACCGGCAAATGGCACTTGGGCGAGGCCGACTACGCCCTGCCCAATGCGCAAGGCTACGACGTCATGAAATACGCCGGCCTTTATCACCTCAATGCCTACACCTACGCCGATGCCACCTGGTTCCCGGACATGGATCCGGAGACCCGCGCCATGTTCACCCAAGTGACCAGAGGCGCGTTGTCCGGCAAGGCAGGGGAAAAAGCGGTCGAGGAATTCAAGATCAATGGGCAATACGTGGATACGCCAGTGGTGGATGGCAAGCCTGGCGTGGTCGGGATTCCGTTCTTCGACAGCTATGTCGAGAAAGCAGCACTGGAGTTCCTCGACACCGCGGCCAAATCCGACAAGCCGTTCTTTATCAACGTCAACTTCATGAAAGTGCATCAACCCAACCTGCCCGCACCCGAGTTCGTCCACAAGTCGATCTCCAAGAGCAAGTACGCCGACTCGATAGTCGAGCTCGACACCCGCATCGGACGCATCATGGACAAGTTGAAAGCGCTGGGGCTGGATAAGAACACCCTGGTGGTCTACACCACCGATAACGGCGCCTGGCAGGACGTTTATCCGGACGCCGGTTACACGCCATTCCGGGGCACCAAAGGCACGGTGCGCGAAGGGGGCAACCGGGTGCCGGCGATCATGGTCTGGCCCGGCCAGATCAAGGCGAACGCCAAAAACCACGACATCATCGGTGGCCTCGATCTGATGGCGACATTCGCCTCGGTGGCCGGGATCAAACTGCCGGAGAAAGATCGCGAAGGTCAGCCGATCATCTTCGACAGCTATGACATGACCCCGGTGTTGAAGGGCACCGGTCCCGATCCACGCAAGGAGTGGTTCTACTTCACCGAAAACGAGTTATCCCCGGGGGCTGCCCGTGTGGGCAACTACAAAGCCGTGTTCAACCTGCGTGGCGACGATGGCGCCCCGACCGGAGGCCTGGCCGTGGACACCAACCTGGGCTGGAAAGGTGCGGCAAAATACGTGGCAACGGTACCGCAGGTCTTCGACCTGTATCAGGACCCGCAGGAGCGCTATGACATTTTCATGAGCAACGTCACCGAGCGCACCTGGACCATGGTGCCGATCAGTCAGTCCATCGCCAGGCTCATGCAGACCTACATCAAATATCCGCCTCGCAAGATGCAGAGCATGACCTATGATGGCCCGGTTGAAATTTCCAAGTACCAGAAGTTCCAGTCGGTGCGCGAAGACCTGCAGAAGGAAGGTGTGACCATTCCAATCCCTAACTAGCCCTGGGGTGGCAGCCTCGTCGAGGCTGCCACTGCCGTTGAACAAAAGACATTCTTGAGCCCTCATTCTCAAAAAAACATCGTCGACCGTTTACGCTGAGCCGTTACCTGCCGATAACGTCGCAGCGTCGTGCCCGTTTGCCGCCGCTTCATGCATCCGAATGCTTTGACAGGGACTTCACATGCGTCACTTGCGACACCTCACTTCTGGCCTCAACCCGCAAACAATCGCCGGCGTCACCTTCCACTTCGACCCGTCTCACCAGACCGAACTGGCGACCTTGCTGCAGCGCTTTTTTGCCCAACCCGGGCAGTACGCCTTGCTGGATATCCCTGAGGAAACCCGCAGCGTGTTCCTGCTTGAAGGTGAGCGTAAATGGGTGTTGAAACACAACCGGCTGACCCACTGGAAAAAGCAGCTGCAGAATTTCCTGGGGCTCAAGCGAGTGTTCGGCCTGCATGACCTGACCAATGAGTTCATCAATTTGTCAGTGGTGTCCGCCAAATCGCAAACCTCGCCCCGAGTCGCAGCCTTCGGCCACCGCGGACGTTTTCCGTTTCTCAAGGAAGAGTATTTGCTGGTCAGTTTTTTCGATAACCATTGCAGCGTCGATGAGCGACTCATCGCAAAACCGGAACAGGCCGCCACCCTGCTGCCGGACATTTTCCACCTGTTTGGCCAGACCCTGATCGAAGGCTTTGTGCACATGGACCCGCACCCCAAGAACATCCTGATCGGTCCCGATGGCGCGCTGAGGCTGATCGATTTCGAATGCTGCGCACATTCGGTGCTGGATCACGACTTCAGCCTGGGCTTTCTGCTGGGTTATTTCTATCGCTACTGGTTCCAGAAGTTCATGGCGCTGGAAGACTACGACGCTTGCTGCGAGCGCTACCTGAGCATGGCGCACCCGACCGTGAACCGAGAAATTTTCCAACCGGTGTATGCACGGTTTCGCGACAGCGGCGTTTCTCGCACCACGCGTTATCGCATTCTTACCTGCGCCAGATCCCAGGGCGAGTTTCTGCGCGAGCTTGGGTCATCAACGGATCAGCCCTGGGTCAAATCGAGACAATAGGTGTAGTAACCCGGATCACGCACATAGCCCAATGACTCGTACAAACGTTGTGCGCTGATGTTATCCGTCGCGGTTTCCAGGGTCATGCCCCTGGCGCCCATCAACCGCGCAAAATCGCGGGCAGTGTTCATCAGTAGCCTGCCGACGCCTTTGCCACGGGCGGCAGGCGCGGTGAACAGGTCGCCGAGCAACCAGGTGCGGTGCGCGTCGATGGAGGAAAACGTCGGGAACATCTGCACGAAACCCAGGGTATCGCCACTGGCGTCCTCGGCGTAGAAGATCACCGATTCGTCCCGGGCGATGCGTTCGGCGATGAATTCACGGGATTGCGGCAGGTTCGAAGGCTGGCCGTAGAAGCCGCGATAGGCGTCGAATAACGGGGCAATTTTTTCGATGTGGGAAGCGTCGGCGCGCAGGGCCTGGATAGCCATGGGGGTGTTCCGTTGCGGGTTCGGGGAATTAAAGCCTAGCAATGGGAATCAACTTTTTCCTGTGGGAGCGAGCCTGCTCGCGAAAGCATTTAGTATGTCGCCACAAGCCTTACGGCTTGAGCGCAATAACGGCTGCCCACTGCTCCGCCGTCACCGGCATCACCGACAGCCTCGAACCCTTCTGCACCAAGGGCATTTCCGCCAGCGCCACCTGCTGCTTCAGATAGTCCAGCTTCAATACCCTGGAGAATGTCTGCACATGCGCGACATCAATCGCGCTCCAGGCATTTTTCTCTGCGGTAGCCTTCGGATCGTAGTAATGGCTTTCAGGCTCCAGCGCTGTCGGGTCCGGATACGCGGCTTCGACAATTTTGCCGATCCCGGCGATGCCCGGTTCGGGGCAACTGGAGTGATAGAAGAAGAACTCGTCCCCCACTGCCATGGACCGTAGAAAATTCCGCGCCTGATAGTTGCGAACCCCGTCCCAGCGCGCTTTGCCGAGTTTTTCCAGAGCTTTGATCGAGAGTTCGTCGGGCTCGGATTTCATCAGCCAATAGGCCATGGTTTGGCTCCTTGCGAGGTGTGTGGACAGGTTGTCCGGCAATTTTATGACAAACCGACAGTCGGTTGACGCCAGCATTTGCGTGCCGGTTCACGTTGTCGCAAAATGCCGGCCTTTAAAGCTTGACGCTGCTGCACGGCCTACAAACGGAAACCGCTGCTGTCATCGTGTTGATATGCCTTTGGGGGGCAATCGATGAAACGCAAACCGGATTTACTATGGATTTTGGTTATTTTGTTCGGCCTTGGCGTCGTGACCACTGGCTATGCCCAAAGCCTGTGGAGCAACAAGACTGATGCGCCAATCGAGGTCTCGGCGTTGCAGCAACAGTCGACAGCCTTCAAGCGCTGATCCTGTTTTTTCGACGCCACCGAGGGTAGTGGCGTCTAGCGTGCTCCGTACCAGGCCTTGTCCGTTACCGTTCCGTGCAACGGCACATCCCAGCTCGCCTGAGCCAGTCGCCCCACCTTCTGACATTCATGGGCCAGCCCCAGCAGCGTCGGCTTGCGCCAGTCATGTCGGCGCGCCAGGTAGGCCAGGCTTCGATCATAGAAACCACCGCCCATGCCCAGGCGCCCGCCGACATCATCGAATCCCACCAAGGGTAACAACACCAGATCCAACGCCCAGACTTTACGTTGCCGGGCGAGGTTGTGCCTGGGTTCGAGAATGCGAAAACGGTTGGGCGTGAGTTTTTCGCCGGGCCGGATGCGCTGGAACACCATCTTGGTCCGCGGCCAGGCGCTGAGCACCGGCAGATAGGTGGCCTTGCCCCGACGCTGGGCGGCACGCAGCAGCAGGCGCGGATCGATTTCGCCGTCGGTGGGCAGATAAAGAGAGATGTGTTTGGCGCGGCGGAACAGCGGTTGCTGGGCCAATTGCTTGTACAGCCCGCGAGCCGCCTGGCGCTGCTGACTGGGTGTCAGTGCGCGGCGGGCCTTGCGCAGCATGCGTCGAAGTTGCGGGCGGGGAAGCAGCGCAGGTTCGTTCATGAATTCCGGCTTCGGCAGTACAGGTACGTGAAGCGTATCTTCTGTAGAAAAGCGAATCTATAAAAAAGCCGATGCCGGTATAAAAACCGGCATCGGCTGGAATCAGGCTCCCCGAATGTGCCGCTGTCGACTTAGCCCTTGAACCCGAGAGTTCAAGGTGGAAGACGCAGTAGGCTTTAAGGCTTTCCGTCTAGCGGACATGCACACCAGCCCAACGTGCGACCTCCAGGGTATAGCAAATCGGCTCAGGGACGTCGTCAACTGGCAAGCACCCCAGGGAGTGAAAAGAGTATACCGCAAGCGGTAGCGCGAATCAGCCTTTGGTGACGTCCGGATCGGTGGCGAGCACCAGATCGACGCGATCGAGCAGGTCGCGTACCTGCTCGCGGGTCGAGCCGCTGGCCTGGATATCCGGGCGTTCTTCCTTGTGCAGCAAGTCGTGGGTGATGTTCAACGCGGCCATGACGGCGATGCGGTCGGCGCCGATGACTTTGCCGCTGCTGCGGATTTCGCGCATCTTGCCGTCCAGGTAACGGGCGGCGCTCACCAGGTTGCTGCGTTCTTCCTGGGGGCAGATGATCGAATATTCTTTGTCGAGGATCTGCACGGTGACGCTATTGCTTGAACTCATGAGTCTTGCTCCAGGGCCTTGAGGCGCGAAATCATCGATTCGACCTTACGCCGGGCGATTTCGTTTTTTTCAATGAGGTGAGCGCGTTCCTCGCGCCAGGTCTTTTCCTGAGCTAGTAAGAGTCCGTTTTGGCTCTTAAGTTGCTCGACTCGCGTAATCAGCAGTTCGAGTCTGGCCATCAGCGCTTGCAGGTCGGTGTCTTCCATTGTCTTCACTGTCTGATGGGGGGCGGACTGTAGGAGCGAGCTTGCTCGCGATGAACCCGAGAACGCCGCGGGGTGTCAGGTACCCAGCGTTATCGTTGACGACCATCGCGAGCAAGCTCGCTCCTACAGGGGTAGTCGATGTAGGATACAAGGCCTTCATTCTAGACATAGCGCCGTCTGGCGCCTAGCTGCCCATGCCCATTCAGAATTCTCCGTACCAAGCCTTCGCCACCCTGCTGACTTCCAGCGGCCACCCTGTCTCGCCTGCCGAACTGCACGGCCTGTTGCTCGGCCGCAGCTGCGCCGGCGCCGGTTTCGATGCCGAGGGCTGGTTGATCGACGCCGCCGAATTGCTCGAAAGCGAGCCGCAGGACAACGTTCGCGCTGCCCTGATCGGCCTGCAAGAGATGGTCAAGGGCGAACTCACCGGCGAAGACGTGACCGTCGTTCTGTTGCTGCCGACCGACGACGCTCCGCTGGCCGAACGCGCCGCGGCACTGGGCCAATGGTGCCAGGGCTTCCTCAGCGGTTTCGGTCTGAACTGCCGTGACAGCAGCATGCTGAGCACCGAGGCCACCGAAGTGTTGCAGGACCTGGCCGCCATTTCCCAGGTCCAGGACGCTCTGGAAGAGTCCGAGGACGGCGAAACCGACTACATGGAAGTCATGGAGTATCTGCGCGTCGCGCCGCTGCTGCTGTTCTCCGAAACCAGGAAAGCGGACGAGCCGGCGGCTGCCAAACCGTCGTTGCACTAATCGAAGACAGGGAACGCCATCTGCCCATGATTCATATCCCGAAAGCGGAATACAGCCGTCGCCGCAAGGCCCTGATGGCGCAGATGGAACCCAACAGCATCGCTATCCTTCCCGCCGCCGCGGTGGCCATTCGCAACCGTGACGTCGAGCACGTCTACCGTCAGGACAGTGACTTCCAGTACCTCAGTGGTTTCCCCGAGCCACAGGCCGTGCTGGTCTTGATGCCGGGGCGGCTGCACGGCGAATACATTCTGTTCTGCCGCGAGCGCAACGCCGAGCGGGAGCTGTGGGACGGCCTGCGTGCCGGCCAGGAAGGCGCGATTCGCGATTTCGGCGCCGACGACGCTTTTCCGATCGCGGACATCGACGACATCCTGCCCGGCTTGATCGAAGGTCGTGACCGGGTTTATTCGGCCATGGGCAGCAACCCGGAATTCGACCGCCACCTGATGGACTGGATCAACGTGATCCGCTCCAAGGCGAACCTCGGTGCCCAGCCACCGAACGAATTCGTTGCCCTGGATCATCTGCTTCACGACATGCGCCTGTATAAATCGGCGGCAGAAGTGAAAGTGATGCGCGAGGCCGCACGGATTTCCGCCCAGGCCCACGTGCGCGCAATGCAGGCCAGCCGTGCCGGTTTGCACGAGTTCAGCCTGGAAGCCGAGCTCGATTACGAGTTCCGCAAGGGCGGGGCGAAGATGCCGGCCTATGGCTCGATCGTCGCGGCGGGGCGTAATAGTTGCATCCTGCATTACCAGCAGAATGACGCCGTGCTCAAGGACGGGGACCTGGTGTTGATCGACGCCGGCTGCGAGATTGACTGTTACGCCAGCGATATCACCCGTACCTGGCCGGTCAATGGCAAGTATTCCGCGGAGCAGAAGGCGATCTACGAACTGGTGCTGGCTGCCCAGGAAGCCGCATTTGCCGAAATCGCTCCGAACAAACACTGGAACCAGGCCCACGAAGCCACGGTTCGGGTGATAACCCGCGGTCTGGTTGAGTTGGGTCTGTTGCAAGGCGACGTCGACGAGTTGATCGCCGGCGAAGCCTACAAAGCGTTTTACATGCACCGCGCCGGGCACTGGTTGGGCATGGATGTACATGACGTGGGCGAGTACAAGGTCGGCGGCGAATGGCGAGTGCTGGAAGTCGGCATGGCCCTGACCGTGGAGCCGGGTATCTACATTGCACCGGACAACAAGCATGTTGCGAAGAAATGGCGCGGCATTGGTGTGCGCATTGAGGACGATGTCGTGGTCACCAAAAGCGGTTGTGAAATCCTCACCAAAGGCGTACCGAAAACAGTCGCGGAGATCGAGGCCTTGATGGCGCAAGCACGGACACAAGCGGCATGAATCGGGTCAATCTGGCGATTATCGGCGGCGGCCTGGTGGGCGCCAGCTTGGCGATGGCGTTGCAGGCCGGGGCCAAGGCCCGTGGCTGGAAGATCGTGCTGATCGAGCCGTTCGCACCTGGCGACACGTACCAACCGAGCTACGACGCGCGTTCCACGGCATTGTCCTTTGGCGCGAGGCAGATTTATCAGCGGTTGGGCGTCTGGCAGGAAATTTCCCGCCGCGCCGAGCCGATCAAGCAGATTCATGTCTCGGACCGGGGACGTTTTTCCACGGCGCGGCTGTCGGCGATGGAAGAAGGCGTCCCGGCGCTGGGTTACGTAGTGGAAAATGCCTGGCTTGGCCAATGCCTGTGGCAAGGCCTGGACAAGGACGTGATCAGTTGGCGCTGCCCGGCGGAAGTCACGCGCATGGAGCCGCTCACCGACGGCTATCGCCTGACGCTCAATGACGAAACCACGCTGGATTGCGATCTGGCGGTACTCGCCGACGGTGGCCGTTCCGGCCTGCGCGAGCAGCTGGGCGTCGGCATCAAGACGCGTCCGTACAACCAGAGCGCGCTGATCGCCAACATCACCCCGAGCGAAGCCCATAACGGCATGGCCTTCGAGCGTTTCACCGACGATGGTCCGATGGCCTTGCTGCCGCTGCCGGACAACCGCTGTGCCTTGGTCTGGACCCGCCTGGGAATGGACGCACAACGCCTGGCCGCCCTCGATGAACGCGATTTCCTCAGTGAATTGCAGGGCGTATTCGGCTATCGCCTCGGCACGTTGAAGCAGGTCGGTGCGCGGCACCTGTATCCGCTGTCGCTGGTGGAGGCCGAAGAGCAGGTGCGACCGCACCTGGCGATTCTCGGCAACGCCGCTCACAGCCTGCACCCGATTGCCGGTCAGGGTTTCAACCTGTCCCTGCGCGATGCCCAGGCGCTGGCCGATGCGTTGCTCGCCAGCGAACAGGCGCTGGGGGACTTCGCGACCTTGCAGGCCTATCGCGAACACCAGCGCCTGGATCAGAACCTGACCGTCGGCTTTTCCGATCAGGTCACGCGTTTGTTCGGCAGCACGCAGCCATTGGTTTCGCTGGGGCGCAATCTCGGCCTGCTTGGTCTCGATCTATTGCCGCCAGCCAAGCGCTGGTTCGCCCGGCAGGCCATGGGGCTGGGTACGCGTCCTGATGTTTAGCCCGAAGATCCGTCGGCAGACGGTCGATGGCCAAAAATACCTGCCGCAATTGCAGGTCGATATTCACGACGGCGCCGGCAACCTGGTGGCGCGCGTCGGAACAACCCTTTACGTGCGGCTCAAGCCGCAAGCGAGACAGGCTTAAAGCATGGAAATGCGCGCAGATCTGCTGATTGTCGGGGCCGGAATGGTCGGCAGCGCCCTGGCGCTGGCGTTGCAGGACAGCGGGCTGGAAGTCCTGCTGCTGGACGGCAGCCCCCTGAGCGTCAAACCGTTTGATGCCCAGGCACCGTTTGAACCCCGGGTGAGTGCCTTGTCCATCGCCAGTCAACGGATTCTCGAACGCCTGGGTGTCTGGGACGGCATCGCCAACCGACGCAGCAGTCCTTACAGCGACATGCAGGTCTGGGATGGCAGCGGCACCGGGCAGATCCACTTTTCGGCGGGCAGCGTCCACGCCGATGTACTGGGCCACATTGTCGAGAATCGGGTGGTGCAGGATGCCTTGCTCGATCGCTTGCACGACTGCGATCTTGGCCTGCTCGCCAACGCGCGCCTGGAACAAATGCGCCGCTCCGGCGATGACTGGCTGCTGGCCCTGGCCGATGGCCGCACCTTGCGCGCGCCCCTGGTGATCGCGGCGGATGGCGCCAACTCGGCGGTTCGGCGCCTGACCGGCGTCGCGACACGGGAGTGGGATTATCTGCACCACGCCATCGTCACCAGCGTGCGCTGCTCGAAACCTCATCAAATGACCGCCTGGCAACGCTTTACCGATAACGGCCCGTTGGCGTTCCTGCCGCTGGTACGTGATGGCCGGCAGGATTGGTGTTCGATCGTCTGGTCGACCACGCCAAGCGAAGCCGAACGCCTGATGGCACTGGATGACGAAGGTTTTTGTCGCGAGCTGGAGCGAGCCTTCGAAGGCCAGCTGGGCAGCGTACTCAACGCTGACCCGCGCCTGTGTGTGCCGCTGCGTCAGCGTCATGCCAAGCGTTACGTGGCTGAAGGCCTGGCGCTGATCGGCGACGCGGCGCACACCATTCACCCATTGGCCGGGCAGGGCGTGAATCTCGGGTTCCTCGATGCCGCCGTATTGGCCGAGGTGCTGCAGCAAGCGGCCGCCCGCGGTGAGCGCCTGGCGGATGTGAAGGTGCTCAGCCGTTACGAGCGTCGACGCATGCCTCACAACCTGGCACTGATGGCGGCGATGGAAGGTTTCGAGCGCTTGTTCCAGGCTGATCCGTTGCCGGTGCGCTGGTTGCGTAATACCGGATTGAAAATGGTCGACCGGATGCCCGAGGCCAAGTCGTTGTTCGTGCGCGAGGCGCTGGGGTTGACCGGGGATTTGCCGGCACTTGCCAAGGCCTGAGAATTTCTTTGAGGCTGATGGCCTCTTCGCGAGCAGGCTCGCTCCCACAATGGAATGCATTTCAACTGTGGGAGCGAGCCTGCGCGCGAAGGCGGCGGCACATTCACCACCCAACTCTGGTTGTGCAACATCTGGTAACGCCTCCACGAACTGTTCGATTGAGAAGGCAAATGTGAGTCCTTATCATTTATCCTCAATTTTTCAATCGAGAGAGCGCTCCCATGTTGGCACCGAAGCGTCTACTGACCGCACTGGCCCTGACTCTGATCGGCAGCACCGCCGCCCAGGCCGCCGACGAGGTGGTGGTCTACTCCTCGCGTATCGACGAGTTGATCAAGCCGGTCTTTGATGCCTACACCGCTAAAACCGGTGTGAAGGTGAAGTTCATCACCGACAAGGAAGCGCCGCTGATGCAGCGGATCAAGGCCGAGGGCGAGAACGCCACCGCTGACCTGTTGCTGACTGTCGATGCCGGTAACCTCTGGCAAGCCGAGCAAATGGGCATCCTCCAGCCCTTCACCTCGAAAACCATCGATGCCAACATCCCGCTGCAGTACCGTGCCGCCTCTCACGCCTGGACCGGCCTGAGCCTGCGGGCGCGGACCATTGCCTACTCCACTGACCGGGTGAAGCCGGGTGAGCTGACCACTTACGAAGCGCTGGCCGACAAGAACTGGGAAGGTCGCCTGTGCCTGCGCACGGCGAAGAAGGTCTACAACCAGTCCCTGACCGCTACCATGATCGAAGTCCATGGCGCCGAGAAAACCGAGAAGATCCTCAAGGGCTGGGTCAACAACCTGTCCACTGACGTGTTCTCCGACGACGTTGCGGTACTGGAGGCCATCAGTGCCGGTCAGTGTGATGTCGGCATCGTCAACACCTACTACTACGGTCGCCTGCACAAGCAGAAGCCTGACCTGCCGGTGAAGCTGTTCTGGCCGAACCAGGCGGATCGTGGCGTGCACGTCAACCTGTCGGGCATCGGCCTGACCAAATACGCTCCGCACCCGGAAGCGGCCAAGGCCCTGGTGGAATGGATGACCACGCCTGAAGCGCAGAAAATCTTCGCTGACGTGAATCAGGAGTTCCCGGCCAACCCGGCTGTGCAACCTTCCGCCGAAGTCGCGGCCTGGGGCAAGTTCGTGGCCGATACCCTGCCTGTCGAAGTCGCGGGCAAGCGCCAGGCCGAAGCGATTCGCATGATGGATCGGGCTGGCTGGAACTGAGTTGCCCGATATACTGCGCCCCGCTTATGCGGGGCGTTTTGTTTTATTGAAAGCACCGCTGACCCTGTAGGAGCGAGCTTGCTCGCGATGAACGTCGGGGCACCGCGAACAGTCAGGCACCCCGCGTAATCGTTGACGTTTTTCGCGAGCAAGCTCGCTCCTACAGGGGCTTCTCCCATCCGTTAGAGAGCTTTCCCTTGGCCCACCCCGCCCAACGCCGCTGGTACCCCCTGGTCTTCGCCATCGCTGCGCTGGTCCTGCTGCCCCTGAGTGTGTTGCTGCTTTCCTGGCAATCCATCGATCAACAAATCTGGTCCCACCTGTGGGACACACAGATGCCGCGTTTGCTGGGCAACACCCTGACCCTGGTGCTTGGCGTCGGTGTCGGGGTGACGATCCTCGGTGTAAGCCTGGCCTGGCTCACCAGCCTCTGTGAATTCCCCGGCAGGCGTTGGCTGGATTGGGCCTTGATGCTGCCTTTTGCAATTCCGGCCTACGTGCTGGCCTTCGTTTTCGTCGGTCTGCTGGATTTTTCCGGTCCCGTGCAAACCCTGCTGCGCGAGTGGTTCGGCACGGGCCTGCGTTTGCCGCGCGTGCGTTCCACGGGCGGGGTGATTCTGGTTCTGGTGCTGGTGTTTTATCCGTACGTTTACCTGCTGGCGCGTACCGCGTTCCTCGCTCAGGGCAAAGGCCTGATGGAAGCCGCGCGGGTGCTGGGGCAATCGCCATGGCAGGCATTCTGGCGGGTGGCCATGCCCATGGCGCGTCCCGCCATCGGCGCTGGCGTGGCGTTGGCGCTGATGGAAACCCTGGCGGATTTTGGCGCGGTGTCGGTGTTCAACTTCGACACATTCACGACCGCGATCTACAAGACCTGGTACGGGTTTTTCAGTCTTTCCAGCGCCGCACAACTGGCCAGCCTGTTATTGCTGGTGGTGATGGTGGTGCTGTACGGCGAGCGTCGTGCGCGCGGGGCCAATCGGGCGAGCAATGAACGGCCACGGGTCAAGGCGTTGTACCACTTGCATGGCATCAAAGCGTTGTTGGCCACGGGGTGGTGCGCTCTGGTGTTCGCCTGTGCCTTTGTCATTCCGGTGCTGCAACTGTTGGTGTGGTTCTGGCAACGTGGGCGCTTCGATCTGGATGAGCGTTACAGCGGTTTGATTCTCCACACCCTGTACCTGGGCGCGCTGGCCGCGTTGATCACCGTCAGTGTCGCGCTGATATTGGCATTTGCCCAACGCCTCGCGCCGACCCAAGGGATCCGCGCCGGGGTCAGTCTGGCCAATCTTGGCTACGCCTTGCCCGGCTCGGTGCTGGCGGTATCGATCATGCTGGCGTTCAGTTACCTGGACCGCGAACTGGTGATCCCGCTCTCCGGCTGGCTCGGTGGCGCCGGCAAACCACTGCTGCTGGGCAGTCTGTCGGCGTTGCTGCTGGCCTACCTGGTGCGCTTCATCGCCGTGGCTTACGGGCCGCTGGAAAGCAGTCTGGCGCGTATACGGCCATCTTTGCCCGAAGCGGCACGTAGCCTTGGCGTCAGTGGGCCGCGACTGTTTTTCAAAGTGTATCTGCCGTTGTTGCTGCCTGGTTCGTTGAGCGCGGCGCTGCTGGTGTTCGTCGATGTGCTCAAGGAAATGCCCGCGACCCTGCTGATGCGCCCGTTTGGCTGGGACACACTGGCCGTGCGGATCTTCGAAATGACCAGCGAGGGCGAGTGGGCGAGGGCGTCTTTGCCGGCACTGACCCTGGTTTTGGTCGGACTGCTACCGGTCATCGGATTGATACGACGTTCGGCGCATCGAAACAGCTAGGTGTCAGTCCTACACCTTGCGGCTACAATGCGCGGCATTCGGTGCGGTCTGTCTGACAGACAAGGTAGTAGAAGTCGGCTGGAAGCCTTTTGTTTCAAGGCTTTTACTCGATAGAGCACTCGCCCGCACCTTCGCCACGCCCGGAAGGAGAAACCCATGGGACAGCGTACGCCTCTGTATGACCTTCATCTCGCCCTCGGCGCGAAGATGGTCGATTTTGGCGGTTGGGATATGCCTCTGCATTACGGATCGCAGGTCGAGGAGCACCATGAGGTGCGCCGCGATTGCGGTGTTTTTGATGTATCCCACATGACCGTGATCGATGTCGACGGCCCCCAGGCCAAAGCCTGGTTGCAGCATTTGCTGGCCAATGATGTCGAGCGCCTGCACAGCTCCGGCCGCGCGTTGTACAGCACCATGCTCAACGAGCGCGGCGGCATCGTCGACGACATGATCGTCTACCGTCTGGACGATGGTTATCGTCTGGTGGTCAATGCTTCAACCCGCGATCAGGACATCGCATGGATGCAAGCCCATCTCGACGGCTTCGACGTGCAGCTCAGCGAACGCTCCGAGTTGGCGATGCTGGCGATTCAAGGCCCTCACGCCCGGCAAAAGGTTGCTGAATTGGTGACCCAGTCCCGCGGCAACCTGATCCAGCTGCTCAAACCCTTCGAAGGGCAGCCCGACGGTGACTGGTTCATCGCGCGCACCGGTTACACCGGTGAAGACGGTCTGGAAATCATCCTGCCGGCCGATCAGGCGCCGGGGTTTTTCAACGACCTGGTGGGCGCGGGTATCTCCCCGATCGGCCTGGGCGCGCGGGATACCTTGCGGGTCGAGGCCGGCATGAACCTGTACGGTCAGGATATTCATCAAGACGTTTCACCGCTGGCATCCAACATGGCCTGGAGCATTGCGTGGGAACCGGCCGCCCGCCAGTTCATCGGGCGCACCGCGCTGGAAGCCGAGCGCAGCGCTGGCGTACAGCACAAACTGGTCGGTCTGGTCCTTGAGGAGCGTGGGGTTTTGCGCGCTCATCAAGTGGTCCGTATCGCCGATGTTGGCGAAGGAGAGATCACCAGTGGTAGTTTCTCTCCTACGCTTAGCAAGTCGATTGCACTGGCGCGCGTGCCGATGGCAACTGCCGACCGCGCGGAAGTGGAAATCCGTGGCAAGTGGTACCCGGTCCGAGTGGTCAAACCGACCTTCGTACGCCATGGCAAAACCTTGATCTAACCTTTTCTGGCGGCAATCACCGCTGACAATATCCTTGAGGACACAGAACATGAGCGATATCCCTGCCGACCTGCGTTTTGCCGAAAGTCACGAATGGGCTCGCCTGGAAGCCGATGGCACCGTCACCGTGGGCATCAGCGATCACGCGCAGGAAGCGCTGGGTGATGTGGTGTTCGTCGAGCTGACTGAAGTCGGCAACGTGTTTGCTGCCGGTGATCAGTCGGGTGTCGTTGAATCGGTCAAAGCCGCTTCCGACATCTACGCCCCGATTGCCGGTGAAGTGATCGCGGTCAACGAAGATTTGAGCGCTTCGCCGGAACTGCTCAACAGCGACCCGTACGGCGCGTGGATCTTCAAGCTCAAGCCAAGCGACAAGGCTGAGCTGGACAAGCTGCTCGATGCGGCCGGATACAAGGCCGCCATCGGCGAATAAGCCTTTAGCGTCATCCCCAAAGCCCCGACTTGTCGGGGCTTTTTTGTCTGCCCGGTTCCTTCTTGTGGGAGCGAGCCGGCTCCGGGCGGCGTTCCGACGAATACGGCTTAACATGTGACATTGATTTCGACTGACCCACCGCTTTCGCGAGCAGGCTCGCTCCCACAAGGGAATCAGGTTTTCCTGCAGGTTCGCTGTTGGCAGTGACTGCTATGCTGGTTTGACCGTGTTGCATCGACGTTGAGCGCCAGTCAAGAGAGAGCCCGTCATGTCCCAGTTGCCGTCCTTGAGCCAATTACGCGACCCCAATGCCTTTCTTCGCCGCCACCTCGGGCCGGATACCGCCGAGCAGCAGGCCATGCTCGACAGTCTCGGCCTTGGTAGCCGGGTCGAGCTGATCGAGCAGACAGTGCCACCGGGGATTCGCCTGAACCGGCCGCTGGATTTGCCGCCGGCCCTCGACGAAGAGGCCGCGTTGGCCAAGCTGCGAGGCTACGCCGAACAGAACCAGGTCTGGACCAGCCTGATCGGCATGGGGTATCACGGCACACTCACGCCGGCTGTCATCCTGCGCAATGTGCTGGAAAATCCCGGTTGGTACACCGCGTACACACCCTATCAACCGGAAATCGCCCAGGGGCGGCTCGAAGCACTACTGAATTTCCAGCAATTGACCATCGACCTGACCGGGCTGGAGCTGGCCAATGCCTCGCTGCTGGATGAAGCTACCGCGGCGGCGGAAGCCATGGCCCTGGCCAAACGGGTGGCCAAGTCGAAAAGCAATGTGTTCTTTGTCGATGAAAACTGCCATCCACAGACCATTTCCGTGGTGCAGACCCGCGCCGAAGGCTTCGGCTTCGAGTTGATCATCGACGCTGTGGATAACTTGAAGCAGCACCAGGTGTTCGGCGCGCTGCTGCAATATCCCGACACCCATGGCGAGATCCGCGACCTGCGTCCGTTGATCGATCATCTGCACGCCCAGCAGGCGCTGGCCTGTGTGGCGGCTGATCTGCTGAGCCTGCTGCTGTTGACGCCGCCTGGGGAGTTGGGCGCTGACGTGGTGTTTGGCTCTTCCCAGCGCTTCGGCGTGCCCATGGGCTATGGCGGTCCGCATGCGGCTTTTTTTGCCAGTCGCGACGAGTACAAACGGGCGATTCCCGGGCGGATCATCGGCGTGTCGAAAGATGCACGCGGCAACGTTGCCCTGCGCATGGCCCTGCAAACCCGTGAGCAACATATTCGCCGTGAAAAAGCCAACTCGAACATCTGTACCGCGCAAGTGCTGCTGGCCAACATCGCCAGTTTCTATGCGGTCTACCACGGCCCGGAAGGGCTCAAGCGCATAGCCCAGCGCGTGCACCGACTGACCTGCATCCTCGCCGCGGGCCTTGAACGCAAGGGCGTCACGCGCCTCAACCGGCATTTCTTCGACACCCTGACCCTGGAAGTCGGCGGCACCCAGACCGCGATCATCGAAAGCGCCCAGGCCGCGCAGATCAATTTGCGCATTCTGGGGCGCGGGCAATTGGGCTTGAGTCTTGACGAAACCTGCGACGAATCCACCGTAGCCAAGCTGTTCGATGTATTCCTGGGAGCCGATCATGGGCTGAGTGTCGATGAACTCGATGCCGAGGTGCTGGCTCCCGGTATCCCGAGCCCTTTGCAAAGAACCACCCCCTATCTGCGCCATCCGGTGTTCAACGCCCACCACAGCGAAACCGAGATGCTGCGCTACCTCAAGCAGCTGGAAAACAAGGACCTGGCACTTAATCAGTCGATGATCCCGCTGGGCTCTTGCACCATGAAACTCAATGCCACTAGCGAGATGATTCCGATTACCTGGCCGCAGTTCGCTAATCTGCATCCATTCGCACCGAAAGAGCAGGCGGTCGGTTATTCATTGATGATCGAAGAACTGGAGCGCTGGCTCTGCGCGATCACTGGTTTCGATGCAATCTGCATGCAGCCCAATTCCGGTGCCCAGGGCGAGTACGCGGGGCTGCTGGCGATTCGCAAATATCATGAGAGCCGTCAGCAGGGCGGGCGGGATGTCTGCCTGATCCCGTCTTCGGCCCACGGCACCAACCCGGCCTCGGCGCAGATGGCCGGGATGCGTGTGGTGATTGTCGAATGTGACGAAGCAGGCAACGTCGACCTGGATGACCTGAAAGAAAAGGCCGCCGAAGCCGGCGACAAGCTCTCCTGCCTGATGGCGACCTATCCGTCGACCCACGGCGTGTACGAGGAAGGCATCAGCGAGATCTGCGAAGTTATCCACAGCCATGGCGGCCAGGTCTACATGGACGGCGCCAACCTCAATGCCCAGGTCGGGCTGGCGCGACCGGCGGACATTGGCGCCGATGTGTCCCACATGAACTTGCACAAGACCTTCTGTATTCCCCATGGCGGTGGCGGGCCGGGCATGGGGCCGATTGGCGTACGTGCGCACCTGGCGCCGTTCGTGGCCAATCACCCGGTGGTGCCGATCGAGGGGCCGCTGGCGCAGAACGGTGCCGTCAGTGCCGCGCCCTGGGGCAGCGCGAGCATCTTGCCGATCAGCTGGATGTACATCGCCATGATGGGCCCGCAGCTGGCCGATGCCAGCGAAGTGGCGATCCTCGCCGCGAATTACCTGGCTCGGCACTTGTCCGGGGCGTTCCCGGTGCTCTACACCGGGCGCAACGAGCGGGTGGCCCACGAATGCATTCTCGATTTGCGACCGCTCAAGACGTTGACCGGCATCAGCGAGGAAGACGTCGCCAAGCGCCTGATGGACTATGGCTTCCATGCACCGACCATGTCGTTCCCCGTGCCGGGCACGTTGATGGTCGAACCGACCGAAAGTGAATCGAAAGCGGAACTGGACCGCTTCATCGGCGCAATGCTGAGCATCCGCGCGGAAATCACCGAGGTGCAGAACGGCAACTGGCCGGCCGAGGACAACCCGCTCAAACGAGCGCCGCATACCTTGGCCGATATCACCGGGATTTGGGAACGTCCCTATAGCATCGAACAAGGCGTGACGCCGGATGCTCACACCAAGGCCCACAAGTACTGGCCGGCGGTGAACCGGGTGGACAATGTGTATGGCGACCGGAATCTGTTTTGTGCCTGTGTGCCGCTGGATGAGTACCGCTGAGACTTCTGGCTACGCATAACCCCTGTGGGAGCGAGCCTGCTCGCGAAAGCGTTTCAACAGTCACGATGATTTCGACTGACCTATCGCCTTCGCGAGCAGGCTCGCTCCCACAGGGGATTTCTGTAGGCCAATAAAAATGCCGCTCAAGTGAGCGGCATTTTCTGTTTGGCTGGAAGCTTATTCCGAAGCCACGGCATTCTTTGCCAGGATCGCATTCGCCAGTTCCATGTCCGTGGCCTGCAGGCCCGGGTTGTCGGCGCGGACTTTCTGCATCGCAGCTTCGAGATACGGGCCGCGGATGCCGCCGTCACTGGCGACGAAACTGCCGGCATCGTCCTGGGCAGCGACGATCAGCTTGTGATCCTTGAAGGTCAGGTAGGTCGAACCGGTGGTTGCACCGGAAGTAAGAACGTTACGCCAAAAGCTATCAGCCATCGCCGAACCGACAGGCAGGGACAACAGGACGATGGTAGCGACAGCAAGTTTGAGACGCATAGAAGGTAACTCCACTGGATAAACTACCGCCTTTGATAGCGATTCCCCCAATCGAGTTCCATTGCCGCTTACCTACTTCTGCTCGCTCTGCGGCGTCACGCGCAGGACCTCCTCGACCGTGGTCACGCCGGCCGCCACCTTCTGTGCGCCTGACAGGCGCAAGCTGCGCATGCCTTCCTTGAATGCCTGACGCCGCACCGCCAGTAAATCGGTGTCGGGACTGATCAGCGCTTTCAGACCGTCGGTCAATTGCATGATTTCGTACACCCCGGCGCGGCCGTGATAGCCGGTGTCGCGGCATTCCAGGCAGCCGATGGCGCGTTGAGCGTTGGTGGGCAGGGGGGCTTGCCAGGGCCGGGTCAGTGTTTGCCAGTCTTCTTCCCCCAGGGTGTTCGGAGCCTTGCAATGCGGGCACAAGGTTCGCACCAGCCGCTGGGCCATGACCCCGAGCACCGTGGCCTTGATCAGGTAATGCGGCACGCCCAGTTCCAGCAGGCGGCTGATGGCGCTCGGCGCATCGTTGGTGTGCAGCGTCGACAGCACCAGGTGACCGGTGAGGGCGGCCTGGATCGCCATCTCGGCGGTTTCGAGGTCGCGGATTTCGCCAATCATGATGATGTCCGGGTCTTGTCGCATCAGTGCACGCACCCCGGAAGCGAAGGTCAGGTCGATGTTGTGCTGGACCTGCATCTGGTTGAACGCCGGCTCGACCATTTCAATCGGGTCTTCGATGGTGCAGAGGTTGACCTCCGGCGTCGCCAGTTTCTTCAGTGTGGTGTACAGCGTGGTGGTCTTGCCGGAACCGGTCGGCCCCGTGACCAGAATGATGCCGTTGGGTTGACGGGTCATGTCCTGCCAGCGGCGCAGGTCATCGGCTGAAAACCCCAGCTGATCGAAGTCCTTGAGCAACACCTCCGGGTCGAAGATCCGCATGACCATTTTTTCGCCGAAGGCAGTCGGCAGGGTCGACAGCCGCAGCTCCACTTCGCCGCCATCCGGGGTCTTGGTCTTGACCCGGCCATCCTGGGGTTTGCGTTTCTCCGCGACGTTCATCCGCCCCAGGCTTTTCAGGCGGCTGACGATGGCCATGGTGACTTGCGGCGGGAATTGGTAAACGTTGTGCAACACGCCGTCGATGCGAAAGCGCACCGTGCCTTGTTCGCGCCGGGGTTCAATGTGGATATCGCTGGCGCGCTGCTGGAAGGCGTACTGGAACAGCCAGTCGACGATGTTGACGATATGCGCGTCGTTGGCATCCGGCTCCTGATCGCTGGCGCCGAGATTGAGCAACTGTTCGAAATTGCCCAGGGTGCTGGTCTGCTGATCGGCGTTGCTCGCCCCCGTGACCGATTTGGCCAGGCGAAAGAACTCAACGCTGAAACGCTGGATATCCACCGGGTTGGCCACGACGCGCTTGATCGGCAATTTCAGCACATGCGTCAGGTCGGCTTCCCAGCCGTTGACGTAGGGCTGGGCGCTCGCCACCGTCACGGCGTCGCGGTCGATGGAGATCGCGAGAATCTTGTGGCGCTGGGCGAAGGCGTAGGACATCAGCGGTGTCACGGCCGCGACGTTGATTTTCAGCGGGTCGATACGCAGGTAAGGCTGACCAGCCTGTTGGGACAGCCACAGGGTCAGGTTTTCCAGGTCCAGGTGCTTGCCGGGGCGACTGAGGTCGTTCAGCTGTTGGCTGGCGATGAACTCCAGTGGGTGCATCTGGCCATGGTTGGCGTGGCGGCGACGGGCATTGAGCGCGTGTTCAGCCGAGTTCTGGCTGATAAAGCCCTGGGCGACCAGTTCGCGCAGCACATCATTGAGATCCAGCCAGCGGTCCTGAATGGTGAGTTGAACGGACATGCGGGCTCCTTTTGAACAACAGTGCGCAAAGGATAGTCGTGGCACCACAGACCGTTGGGCCACTACCCGACGAAGCCGTATCGGTTTTTTTCAGCCGGTTGCCTGAGCGGCTTCAACCCAGGCAGGGTCGGCGCTTTGCAGATCCACCGAGCAGACGCTGATCAGGTTGCGAAGTTTTTCTGCGATCACCTGGGCGCGGTGCCAGCTCAGTCCGTCGATGACAACCTCGATGGCCAGCAAGTCGTCCTGGCGCTGCACGTGCACCTCTTCGGGCGTCAAGAACTGCAAAGCGAACAAGTTGAGCGCGCGGCACAGCAGGTCGGGCTCGGCTTCGGCCAGTAATTGGTAGCGCACGCGGGAGTGCACGTTACTGACATTCCAGACATCGGCGCGGGTGTTCACGGCTTCCAGGTGCGGCATGGTCGTTCTCCAAAATCAATGGAGAAATTTTTACATTCGGTGGCGGGTATTTCTTATCTATGATGGGATGAATCGCGGTTAAATCGAATCGCATGATTCATAAAGTCATCCATCACAGGTTTTTTTATGCAAAGCGAACTGGACGGCTACGACCGCAAGATCCTGGCGTTGCTTCAGGAGGACGCTTCGCTTTCCAGTGCGCAGATCGCCGAGCAGGTGGGACTTTCGCAGTCGCCCTGCTGGCGGCGGATCCAGCGGATGAAAGAGGAGGGGATCATTCGCGCCCAGGTGACCCTGCTTGACCGCAAGAAAATCGGTCTGAATACGCAGATTTTCGCCCAGGTCAAACTCAACGCCCACGGACGCTCGAACTTCACCGAATTCACCGAGGCGATTCGTGGGTTTCCGGAGGTGCTGGAGTGTTACGTATTGATGGGGGCGGTGGATTTCATGTTGCGGATCGTCGCGGCGGACATCGAGGCGTATGAACGCTTCTTCTTCGAGAAGCTGTCGATGGTGCCGGGGATTCAGGAGGTCAACTCGATCGTGGCTTTGTCAGAGATCAAGTCCACGACGAGTTTGCCGGTCTGATGTTTTGCGGGGGATGTGGCTGCCTCTTCGCGAGCAGGCTCGCTCCCACGGGAGAACGCATTTCAATGTGGGAGCGAGGCTGCTCGCGAAGGCGGTATTACAGGCGCAGCAAAGTCTTCCAGGCCCGATTCTGATACACCGCAATCGCCTGCTGCTTGCGCGCATCCAGGGCTTCGTCGGTGATCGGTTCGTTGGCCAGTTGCGCCAGTTTGTTCAGCTCGCCATACAGGCGATCCATTTCCGGGATTTCCAGCACGTTGCGCGCGTGGTGCAGCCAGGCCTGGATACGTTCGATACGCGGCAGTTGCTCGGCCAGGTCTTCCGGTTGTTGCTGGTAGCGTTGCAATTGCAGCGAGTTGGCTTCTTCGCCCAACAGTCGCGGCAACCAACTGCCCAACTGCGCCGCGCCCTGGCGATTGCCGCGGGTGTTGCGGTCGGCGGTCCAGGTGCGGGCCAGCAACCAGCGTGAAGTACTCAGGGAGAACAGGCCCCAGCGCGGATCTTCGAGTTCTTCGAGGAACTGTTCCGGCGCGGCTTTACGCACGTCTTCATCATCCATACCGGCCTGGACCAGAGGGCGCCAGTCTTCCAGCAAGGCATCCAGTGCGGCGCGCAGGTCGTGGGTCGATTGACGCGGCGCGGCCTGGCCGAGGCTGCTCACCAGTGCACGCAACTCGGCGAGGTTTTCCACCCAGTCTTGCAGCAATCGCCAGTGGCCGTTGAAGCGATACTGCTCGGCCAGACGCTGACTGCTGGCCAGCAAATGCCAGCACAGGGCGGCGAAGGCGTCGTCCAGCGGCGTTTCGGCAGTGAGTTGTGGTGCCGGCAAGCTCAACGAATAGCTGTTGGCGTCGTGCAAGCGATAACCGCGTTCGGCCTTGCTGATGTCACACGGCATCAGTGGCAGGGTCGCGGCCAGTTCAGCGGCCAGTTCCAGCAGCGCGGCCGGTTCGCCTTCGCGCAATTCGAGTTCCAGTTCGCAGATTTCTTCTTTCTGCTTGCCGACGATCACCTGGCCCAGGTCCAGCGCGGCTTCGATGACCACTTTGGACTTGCCGCGACCCCAGGCGATCTCGGCGTATTCGCGCACGAAATCGGTGGTGAAAATCGGTTTCAGGGTTTTCTTGTCCAGTTCGGCCAGCGCTTCGGGCCAGCATTCGCCGTCGAGTTTCTTCACATCGAGCTTGGCTTTGGGCAGGTGCCATTCGAACTCGTTACGCTCGGACAGACCGGCGACGCTCTGGCCGCGGGTCTTGAGGGTCTGAATCACGGCATCGCCATCTTTGCGCAGGCGCAGGGCCACCTTGGCGCGGGCCAGGTCGCGCTCGGGCGTGTCGAAGTACTGGTTCATCAACTCACGGCTTTCCCAGCCACTTTTGTTGCGTTTTTTCAGTAACGGGTGCTCGCGCAGGGCGGCGAGGGTTTCGCGGCTGACGCGGAGTTTGATTTCGGTTTCTTTCTGCATGGCCGGAAAATCCAGGATCGGGAGCGCAGCCGGGGGGAATGTGTGGCTGCCAAGGCTGTGCAGTGTACAGGACTGATCGGCGCTGCGTGCCGCAACGGTTTATTCCTGTCATTGGATGGCTCTATGATGGACTTCAATTCGGGAGTTGGAGCCAGCGATGCCTTTGCCATCCATGAAAGATCAGTTCGCTGCACTGATCGCTGCACCGTCCGTCAGTTGCACCCAGGCGAGTCTCGATCAATCCAATCGTCCGGTGATCGACCTGCTGGCCGCCTGGCTCGGTGACCTCGGGTTTGCCTGCGACATCCAGCAGGTCAGCCCCGGCAAATTCAATCTGCTGGCCAGTTTCGGCAGCGGCCCCGGCGGCCTGGTGCTCGCCGGTCATAGCGACACGGTGCCGTTCGATGGCGCGCTGTGGCAGACCGATCCGCTGAAGCTCACCGAAGTCGACGGTCGTTGGGTCGGCCTGGGCAGTTGCGACATGAAGGGCTTTTTCGCCCTGGCCATCGAGGCGGTGAAGCCGCTGCTCGATCAACCGTTCAAACAGCCGCTGCTGATCCTTGCCACCTGTGATGAAGAAAGCTCGATGTCCGGTGCCCGGGCGCTGGCTGAAGCGGGGCGCCCTTTGGGACGGGCAGCGGTGATCGGCGAACCGACCGGACTCAAACCGATCCGCATGCACAAGGGCATCATGATGGAGCGCATCGATATCCTTGGGCAGAGCGGTCATTCCTCAGACCCACGCCTGGGCCACAGCGCCCTGGAAGCCATGCACGATGCCATCGGCGAACTGCGCGGCTTGCGCTTGCTGTGGCAGCGTGAATTTCGCAACCCACAGTTCAGCGTGCCGACCCCGACCCTGAATCTCGGTTGCATCCATGGTGGCGACAACCCGAACCGCATCTGCGGCCAGTGTTCGCTGGAATTCGACCTGCGACCCTTGCCGGGCATGGACCCCAAGGCGCTCCGTGCAGAGATTTTGCAGAGGCTCAGGCCGGTCGCCGAGCGGCATCAGGTCAAGATCGATTACGCGCCGCTGTTCCCCGAAGTGCCGCCGTTCGAGCAGGCCGAGGACGCGGAGCTGGTGCGAATCGCCGAAAAGCTGACCGGCCATCGTGCCGAAGCGGTGGCGTTCGGCACCGAAGCGCCTTATCTTCAGCGACTTGGCTGTGAAACACTGGTGCTTGGCCCTGGCGATATCGCCTGCGCCCACCAGCCGGGGGAATTCCTCGAAATGTCACGTTTGCAGCCTACGGTGCATCTATTACGTCAGTTGATTGAACATTACTGCCTGACACCGGCCAAAACTTCTGTGCCAATGGGTTAAATGCGATCAATGTGGGAGCGAGCCTGCTCGCGAATGCGATGGGACAGGCACATCGATGTCGACTGAAAGACCGCCTTCGCGACCAGGCTCGCTCCCACAAGGTCTGTGTTTTGGCCGAAAGGCCGTATAAATTGCCGGTATCCCAACCCGTATTCATGAGGAGAGCGCGCGTGTCGCCAAGCCTGTTCCGACGATAACCATCAGCCCGCTGTGCGTTTTCTGTTTCGCCCTTTTTTAGGCTGCTATTTATTACAGGCCCAGGTTCATGCCCGAATACGTCAATTGGCTTCGTCACGCTTCGCCTTACATCAACGCCCACCGCGATTGCACCTTTGTCGTCATGCTTCCCGGCGACGGTGTCGAGCACTCCAACTTCGGCAATATCGTCCACGACCTGGTGCTGTTGCACAGCCTGGGCGTGCGGCTGGTGCTGGTGCACGGCTCCCGCCCGCAAATTGAAGCGCGCCTCGCCGCCCGTGGCCTGACCCCGCATTACCACCACGGTATGCGCATCACCGATGCCGCGACCCTGGAATGCGTGATCGACGCCGTTGGCCAACTGCGCATCGCCATCGAAGCACGGCTGTCGATGGACATGGCTTCCTCACCCATGCAGGGCTCGCGCCTGCGGGTGGCCAGCGGAAACCTGGTGACCGCACGACCGATCGGTGTGCTTGAAGGCGTCGACTATCACCACACCGGCGAAGTGCGCCGGGTCGACCGCAAGGGCATCAACCGCCTGCTGGACGAGCGTTCCATCGTGCTACTGTCGCCATTGGGTTACTCGCCGACCGGCGAAATCTTCAACCTCGCCTGTGAAGACGTCGCCACCCGCGCCGCCATCGACCTGGGCGCGGACAAACTGCTGCTGTTCGGTGCTGAAGAAGGCTTGATCGATGAACACGGGCGACTGGTGCGTGAGTTGCGTCCGCAACAGGTGCCGGCGCATCTGCAGCGTCTGGGCAGCAACTACCAGGCGGAGCTGCTCGATGCCGCAGCTGAAGCCTGCCGGGGCGGTGTGGCCCGCAGCCACATCGTCAGCTATGCCGAGGATGGCGCGCTGCTGACCGAACTCTTCACCCGCGACGGCGGCGGTACGCTGGTGGCCCAGGAACAGTTCGAAGTGGTGCGCGAAGCGGCCATTGAAGACGTCGGTGGATTGCTGGATTTGATCAGCCCGCTGGAAGAGCAGGGCATTTTGGTGCGGCGTTCCCGGGAAGTGCTGGAGCGCGAGATCGAGCAGTTCAGCGTGGTCGAGCGTGAAGGCATGATCATCGCCTGCGCGGCGCTGTATCAGATTGCCGATTCGGATGCCGGTGAGCTGGCGTGTCTGGCGGTGAACCCGGAGTACCGTCATGGCGGTCGCGGCGATGAACTGCTGGAGCGCATTGAAACCCGCGCCCGGGCCCAGGGATTGAAAACCTTGTTCGTCCTAACTACTCGCACGGCCCACTGGTTCCGCGAGCGTGGTTTTGCGCCGAGCAGCGTCGAACGCCTGCCGTCAGCGCGGGCGTCGTTGTACAACTATCAGCGTAACTCGAAGATCTTCGAAAAAGCCCTCTGATCGCCCCACTCACTGTAGGAGCGAGCTTGCTCGCGATGAACTCGAAGGCACCGCGTTCATCCAGGACGCCTTCGTCATCGTTGACGTCCATCGCGAGCAAGCTCGCTCCTGCAAGTCCTGCGAAAAATAAAATCTCCGATACATAAACTGTAACAAATGGGCCGGATAGTGCGCGTTTGTTCGGCAGGGCGTTGGCCATTTCGACAGTAATTGTTGCGGCATTGTGTCAAGGCCGGATCGATCTATAGATCGTTTGGAGAATACCCTTTAGGAATTAGCTGATCAGCCGCCGCTCTATTCTGAGCAGTCGCAGGACGGGGAGCTTAATTCCTAAACGGTATGAGAAAAGAATCCACCCATTCTTTTCAGGTTCATGACGAACTCATGACCCTGCATGGACCAAAAATCTGGGGATTAGACTATGGTCGTAGACACACATGGTTACGATTGACTTGTGAGTCACCGTCCGGCGCTAATCGCGCATCTTAGGATTTCGGGCAATGGACCCGGGACCAGGACTACAAGAATTAGAGACGAGAGGAGCTTAACAATGAACAAGTCCACCTTGGCCCTGGCCGTGGCCGTAGGGGTTTTGGCGCAGCAGGCAGGCGCCGCGGGTTTCATCGAAGACAGCAAGGCTTCCATCAGTTCGCGCACCATGTATTACAACGACGATAACCGTGACGGTGGCGCAGATCAGCGCGAGACCGCTCAGGGCTTCAAGTTCGATTACCTGTCTGGATTCACTCAGGGTGTCGTCGGTTTCGGTTTCGACGCCCAGGCACTGGTGGGTATCCATCTGGACGGTGGCAAGGGCCACCATCCGGACGCCAACACCTTCTTCCCAAGCGACACTGACGGTTCGGCAGTGCACGAGTGGAGCCGTGTGGGGGGGAACGTCAAGGCACGCTTCTCGAAGACCGAAGCCCACTACGGTAGCGCTCTGCAGCCAAACATGCCGATCCTGGTAGCGAACGATAGCCGTCTGCTGCCACAGACCTTTGAAGGCGGCACCATCACCTCCAAGGAAATCGACAACGTCACCTTCAACGTCGGTCAGCTGGAGCATTCGGCCGGTCGCGCCTCGTCGAACTCCACTGGCCTGGCTGTAGCTGGCGGTACCGAGGAGAGCAACAAATTCCGTTACGCCGGTGCTGACTGGAAGGTCACCAAAGACCTGATGCTGCAGTACTACTACGCGAACCTGGAAGATTACTACAAGCAGAACTTCCTCGGCTTGGTGCACGTTTACCCGATCAGTGCCAATCAGTCTTTCAAGACCGATGTTCGTTACTTCGACAGCAGTTCCGACGGCAAGAACGGTGACGCCGGTTATCGTTTCAACAACAACGGTGGTTTCGCCAAGACCCCGGGCGAGGTCGATAACAAGACCTGGAGCGCCATGTTCACCTACACCCTGGGTGGCAACGCCTTCCTGCTCGGTCATCAGCGCGTCAACGATGACGGCGGCTTCGTTTATTTGAACCAGGGCAACGTGGTTGATAGCAACGGTCGCCCTGAGGGGAACGGTGGTACCAGCTTCTACCTGTTCACCGATGCCATGATCAACGGCTTCGTTCGTGCCGGTGAAAACACCACCTTCGGCCAGTACACCTACGACTTCGCCGCTGCGGGTGTGCCAGGTCTGAAAGCGTCCGTGGCGTACTTGAAGGGTGAAAACATCAAGTCCGCTACCGGCGGTAGCGATGCATCCGAGTGGGAACGCGACATGCGGGTGGACTACACCATCCAGCAAGGCACGCTCAAAGGCCTGGGCGCAACCGTGCGTCATGGCGTCTACCGTGGCGACGCAGCCGGCCTGCCCGACAAGGACCAGACCCGTCTGATCTTCAACTACACCTACGCCTTCAAGTAAGCCGTAGCGAAAAGCCTCGTCCGCGGACGAGGCTTTTTTTCGGGTCGATTTTTATATTCCATAAATAGCGATGCTGATGATTTTTTATTCTTTTTAGATTTTATCGTGAACACCTACAGTAGGCCCACCTGACACATCAGGCCCCGCACTACCTGTTTCAGTCCTCCAAAGAAGAACACTTCAGGAATTGGTTTTTGAGCCGATACCGATGTCCCGGCTCGGGCAACTGCTGCCAATCCATATTCCATTGCGATATGAATAACGATGTGCTGATTCTTTTTGGATTTATGAACAGGTATCCTGCGCGGCCCAAATTCAAGGATCCAGGGCGTTCGACCCCGGACCAGCAACATAAAAAATTAGAAACGATAGGAGCGAAACACATGAACAAGTCCACCCTGGCCCTGGCTGTGGCCGTAGGGGTTCTGGCGCAGCAAGCAAGCGCCGCCGGTTTCATCGAAGACAGCAAGGCTACTTTGGGGCTGCGTAACTTCTACATCAACCAGGACTTCCGTGACGGGAGTGCCGAGCCGAACAAAAACGAAGAATGGGGCCAAGGTTTCGATCTGCGTTTCACTTCCGGCTACACCCAAGGCACCGTTGGCTTCGGTATCGACGCCATCGGCCTGCTGGGTGTGCGTCTGGATTCGGGCGGCGGCACTAATGGCAACGTTAACGCCAATGGCACCTCTGGTAACGCTTATGGCGGCACTGTATTCCCAAGCAAATCCAACGGCGAAGCAGTTGATAACTTCTCCAGCCTGGGCCTGACAGCCAAGGCCAAGATCTCCCAGACTGAGCTGAAGCTCGGTACTTTGCAGCCGAAACTGCCGGTGATCGTGACCAACGACGGTCGTCTGCTGCCACAAACTTTCCAGGGTGGCCAGATCACCTCGGGCGATATCAAAGACCTGACACTGATCGGTGGTCAGATCGAACACGCCAAGGGTCGTAACTCCAGCAACAATGAAGAGCTGTCGATTGCCGGTGCCAACGGTCGCACGGCTGCTGGTCGCGACAGCAACAAGTTCATCTACGGTGGCGGTGACTATAAAATCACCAAAGACCTGACTGCCCAGTACTATTACGGCAATCTGGAAGACTTCTACAAACAGCACTTCCTGGGTCTGACACACAACTGGGCAATCGGGCCAGGCGTACTGAAATCCGATCTGCGCTACTTCAACAGCCGTGATGACGGTGCCAACGGTCACGATCCGTTCTACTACACCTCGGGCGACTACAACGCGCCTAATGGTAAAGGCAAGGTCGACAACAACCTGTACAGCGGCCTGTTCCTGTACACCGTTGAAGGTCACACCTTCGGTGGTGGTTATCAGGTCAGCAACGGCAGCAGCGACTTCCCGTTTCTGAACCAGGGTGATGGCTCGTCGGCCTATATCATTACTGACATGCAAATCCAGAAGTTCGCCCGTGCCGGCGAGAAAACCTGGCAAGCACGCTACTCGTTTGACTTCGCCAAGGTCGGCGTTCCTGGCCTGACGGCGGGCGTGGTCTACCTGCGCGGTGATGATATCGATACCGTCAACGCGGCCGGTGGACAAGCAGCTAAGGGTGCTTCCGAGTGGGAACGCGACTTGACCGTAGGCTACGTCGTCCAGTCGGGCCCGCTGAAGAACCTCGGCCTGCAGTGGAGAAACGCCATGTGGCGTACCGACCTGCCGAACACTCGCTCGCAGGACGAAAACCGCCTGATCGTCAGCTACTCGATCCCGCTGTTGTAATACTGTGGGAGCGAGCCTGCTCGCGAAGCGGTGT